>JALVXO010000208.1 GCA_027022775.1 Campylobacteraceae bacterium | reverse complement strand
ATATAACCCCTCTTTAAAACTAACTCTTTTGCTGACTTTATGAATTTTGCCGGCTCTATCTTTATACTCCACATTTAAAGCGATATCTCCGCCATTATGCGAGAGTTTTTTAAGTTTTAAAAGAACCACTCCGCCCTTTGCGCCGCTCTCATCTGTCGGGGTTGGGAAAAGGGTATTTACAAACATAATTTCGCCTGTTGCCCTTTTTGCTTCGGGCGAGCCGTAAACTGCTGCAATTTTATAAGAGGGCGAGCTCAGGGTCAGTTTTAAATCGAAAACCAGCGGAGTTACCATATATTCAAACTCTTTATCGAGCCGCTTTTTAAACTCTTTGGCAGAGTGCACGCTGTAATAGTTTGCCCCTCTTGTTTTGCTTACCGCCTCTACCAAATTATTGTTAAAATCAACGCCTACACCGATAAATGTGGTGTAAATTCCTTTTTCGCTAGCCTTTTTAGCCAAGCCCAAAAGCCCCTCTTTACGCAATTCTCCTCTGTTTGGCATTGCATCTGTTATAAAAATAATGCGGTTTTGCGCGCCGCTGTTTTCGTAATTTTCAAAAAGCTCCAGCGCCTTCTTGTAACCCGCGCTCCAGTTTGTCCCGCCGCGCGCTTTTAAATCCAAAATATGCTTTTTAATGGCTTCTATATCGGTTGTTGCGATGCTTCTTAAAGGTTTAGCCCTGTAAGCGTTATGATTAAAAAGCACAACGCCCAAAGAGTCGCTGCCGTTTAAGTGGTTTATTAAATTTACAATAGTTTTTGTTGCTACTTCTATTTTTGGCTCCCTGCCCTCTTCGTTTCGAATTCTATTGCCCATTTTATCGTAATAGTAACTGTCAAACGGCGAACTCATTGAGCCTGAAATATCCAGCACAATAACCAGATTGAGCCTGTCGCGCTTAAATTTGCTCATATCTATATTGGAATCGAGCCCCACAAGCAAAAACTCCTCGCCCTTTTGGCTAAATGGGTTTAAAACCCTTGCAGTCATATAATTTGGGCAAAAAAGATTTTTACAGCTGCTAGATTTTATATCGAAATAGTGCTCATAAAAAACCCCTTCATAGGTAATGCTCTCAACCTTTGGCAGATAACCGCGCTTGATATTTTCGTAAAAATTATTGGCATCTTTCGCCCCGCCGACACTTAAACCCAAAGTGCGGACTTTAGCCATAGGCGCAGCTGCCACCGTCACGCTGTAAATAAACCCTTTTTTGCCTTTCATTAAAACTCTCTTATCGGCATTTTGGGTAATATTTAAATCCCAATCATCAACCTTTTTATCCTCTGCCCCAAAAACCGAAACTAAAAGCATGGCAACAATTAAAACATGCCGTAACATGGTTAATCCTTTAACCCAAAATTTGGTTCTTTATAAAAATTATAACAAACAATTGTAGAGAAATGAAGAAATTTGGCAATTAAGGGTTACTGCCCGCATAAAGGCAGCGGTTACAAAAACAGAGCAGCTAAAACAAATGCAATTACTGCCAGTATTGCACCTAAAACTGCATAAGGCAACTGTGTATTTACATGATTAATATGGTCGCACCCGGCAGCCATAGAAGAGATAATAGTTGTATCAGAAATCGGTGATGCATGGTCTCCAAATATCCCGCCCGATATTACTGCAGCTGCTGCCAGCGGTATGTACACTCCGCTTGCGGCTGCATAAGTTAATGCAATTGGCATCATTATAGAAAATGTCCCCCAGCTTGTTCCGGTAGAAAAAGCTATTATTGCAGAGAGTATAAATATAACTGCCGGTATAAAAACAGGATTAATTGAACTGCCTGCAACCGACGCGATATATTTTGCTGTT
>JALVXO010000207.1 GCA_027022775.1 Campylobacteraceae bacterium | reverse complement strand
CAAAAACCACCTGCCCCAAACCATAATAGAGCGCAAAAAGAAAGGCTTAAGCTACCCATTTATCGAATGGATACTCGAAGAAAACGGCATAGATACAATTTACAAAGCAAATGAGAAATTCAGTTTCCTAAAAGAAGAGCAGTTAAACTTTTTAAGCTCAAAAGCCCATCAGGGCAAATTTAAACAGCACCTCTTTCCGCTTTTTATGTTATCGAAGTGGCTGCTTAAAAAGTAAAACTATTTATCTATTTTAAAAACTTTGCTTTTTGGAAGTTTATCCTCACTTACAGTTTCTGTTTCACAACAGTTTAGCAGCGATTTATCAGGGTGTTTTATAAAATCATAACCTCTGTATATGGTATAAAAACCGTAAATCATAACAATAACTGCAGCCAGAGACATTAAACTTTGCCGTATTGAGCTTTTTGTAAAAATTCCGGTAAAAAAACCGAGTGTAAAGAGTGAAGGAACAGTGCTCAAACCGAAAATAAACATCACCACTGCACCCCACAAAGGGCTTCCGGTACTTGCTGCAGTCACTGCGAAGAAATAGACAAGCCCGCACGGCAGCAAGCCGTTTAACAGCCCCAGTATATAAAAACTTGTTAAACTCTTAGAAGCTATAACCTCTTTAAAAGCTTTCTGATACCACTCAGCTTTAAAAAAAGAGTGCTCCAAAACAGTTAAAAATTTAAATTTGCCAAGCAGCGATATACCGGCTAATATCATAAAAATCCCTGCAACTATTGTCAAAGTGGCAATTGCAATATTGTTAAAGCTAAAAACTCCTCCAATAGCCCCAAAAACCGCCCCCATTGCTGTATATGTGGTAATTCTGCCCAAAGAGTAAACCAAATGGGCCAATGATTGAGAAAGTTTAGATGATTTGCCGTCAATTTTGGCACTGCTGTAAGCTATTACAATTCCGCCGCACATCCCTATGCAGTGGCCTACAGAGCCTAAAAATGCGATTGTTATAATAGAGATTAAATCTATGCTGTCCATCTATTTGCCTAAAAGTTTTTTTCTGAATTTAGGGTTTGCCATTGTTTCATTTCTATACATTCTTAAAACCATTTCGTCAAAATCTATAACAGTTTGGTTTTGCTCTTTTTCAACAGCAGCAAAGCCGTAATGCATAGCACTGTGGTATGTTGTTAAATATTTTGCTTTTCTGGCATCAACCCATTTGTGTGTATCAACTGTATAAATCCAAAGTTTGGCACTGTCTTTAAACGGTTTATCTTTTAGCCACAAAACCATGCAGCCGGGGTCGTCAAAAAACCATGTTCTGCCGTCTTTAAGCGCAACTTCAGCTGCATTTACCTGTGTTTTAATAAGCATTGCGCACTCTGTATCGTTTGTTTTATTCAATTTAATCTCAAGCGGTTTTTGGCTGTAATTATTTTTTACTATAACAATAGGCGAATCTTTCTTTAATGCAGAAATTAAAATTACTGCTGCAGCAACAGTTATTAAAATAATCAAAAAGAGCGATAACAGTTTTTTCATTTTCCGCCTTTAACTGTTTTTTTTATTTTATCCAAATTTTCCTTTTTGGCCGGATTGAATCTTTATAATTGCAATATTATAGTTAAAAAACAGCTCTTATGGTATAATGCCGTAAAATTTTTGGTTAAACTGGGCTGCCATGAAAAAAATATTTCTTTGTGCGATAAACAATCTTTTAAGCGGCAACTGCAGTGAAGATTGCAAATTTTGTACGCAAAGCGTAAAATATAAAGCAAAAATAAAAAGATATAAATTTAAAGATATAAACACTATATTAAATGAAGCAGAAGCAGCTTACAGCCAAGGCGCTTTAGGATA
>JALVXO010000206.1 GCA_027022775.1 Campylobacteraceae bacterium | reverse complement strand
GTTAGAAACACCGATGCCGAAGGGCGCCTTGTGCTTGCAGATGTGCTCTGCTATGCACAGCAAGAGGTTAAAGCCGATTACATTATCGATATGGCAACACTTACCGGTGCTTGCGTTGTTGGGGTAGGAAATTACACAACAGGAATAATGGGCAACAGCGAAAAACTGATTGAAGATATGCTATACGCTGCCAACACCGCAAGTGGAGAATTTGCAGCAAAACTGCCGTTTAACCGATACCTTAAAAAGACGCTAAAAAGCAATATTGCCGATATTTGCAACATTTCAAACACAAGATACGGCGGCGCAATTACAGCGGGGCTCTTTTTGAGTGAATTTATCGAAGAAGAGAATCAAAACAAGTGGCTGCACCTAGATATCGCAGGTCCGGCATTTGTAGAGCATGAGTGGGGCGAAAACCCGCACGGTGCCAGCGGCGCAGGCGTTAGAATGGTAACAAGATTTATAGAAAAACTTGCAAAACCTAAAGGGGAGCATTAAAAAAGCTTAGAGATAAGAGCGCAGAGCTTAAAAATAAGGGATAAAAAAAGCTGGCTGCTAAGTGTGCCTGCGTTTTCCTTCAGCACTCCTGTTGCCAAGCACCAACACACCTAACACCTTATAATATGAAATCTGGATTAAATTGAAATATTAAAAAAATCAAAGAAAAGTGGCAGATGGCGTAGCCATCTAGAGGATTTTTTTCTTTAAGTCTCCATTATAAACAATATCTTCGGCTCTTGTGTTTGGGTCGTTTAGGAAAGCTGGAACCGGATCTTGTTCGTTCAGTTTTTTTATCTCTTCATCTAGCATATCTTCTTGATATGTCATCATCATATCTGCTGTAATAACAAACGGTGCAGTTTGAATCTGTTTTAATTTGGCAATCTCTTCACTGACATCCCTGCCTTCAATTGTAACAATAATTTTTCCTTTATCTTTATCTCCAAAATGGTAATCGCAAAGTTCGCTTTTTTCACACCACTCTTTTACTCTGTCGAAATGTTCGCTTTTACATTGAACAACTATACTTGAAATATTCATTTTCTTCTCCTTATTTTAATTTCCACATATTAACATAATCATCATCACTTGCAGCAAAAACTGTGCTGTTATCTTTAAAAATGATTGTATTTAATGTGCTTTTTTGCCCCTTTAAAGTAAAAAGTTTGCTTTTTGTATTTAGATTTACAACTGTAATATTATTATTTTCATCCATTGCAAAAGCGGCCAAAGTTGCATCGGGGCTTAAAGCTGCTGCATAGATAAAAAAGTTTGCCTGAATATAATCTTTTTTTCCGGTAGTTAAATTATACCACCCTGCCCTTCTATCTTTCCCCGCAGTTACAACCATATCTTTTTTAATATCCACTTTAAAAACATTATCTAAATTCACACCGCTTAATCTTTTTACAATTTTGCCGCTTTTTGGCTCTATTAAAACAACTTCTCCGCTTTCGCTTGAAATTGCTGCCAAATTCCTTTTTTCATTAAGAGCCAAATCGGAAAATTTAGATTCGCTTAACTGTTTTTTGTAGATAAATTTTTTGCTTTTTAAATTATACAGAGCTACTTCATCGCTTAAAAAAGCCACTAAAATATTATCACTGTCTATAAATTTAGCTTCTACAAGGGCTAATTTATCTTTTTCTGTAAATATATCTGATGTTTTATTGTTTTCGTTCAGGCGCAAATCGCTGTATCCGCCTATACCGCTATCGCTTAACATTAAAATTTTGCCGTTTAAATAATCGACGCTAGATACTCTCGTATCCATTACATCGCCCATAAAATCTTTTATTTTAGGCAAATAGATAATTTTTGTAAATTTTTTCTGTTCTAAATCGTAAACTTTTAATTTGCCGCCGTCAGTTCCCATAACAAGCAGGTGGCCTTTAGCTAAAACCATATCTTTAACACTCTCATTGACATCTACTGTCAAAGCAGGTGTTAAAGTTTTAGCAAATAGTAAAGCGTTAAAAATAAAAATAAGTGCTAATTTTTTCAAGCTGCTTCTCCAAGAATAGTATCTATCTCTTTTAATACAAGTTTTGCAATTTCATCGCTCTCAAGCTCGCTTTTTGCTCCATATAGATCAATTTCCGAATCTAAAAAGTTTTCAAACTCTTTTAACTCATAAAGTCTGCCAATAAGATTTTTTAACCCCTCTTCGCCAAGCGCATTTTGCACTCTCTCAACTATATAAATTAAATAGTTATAATCTTCCGGATCGTAAACATCCACCTCTTCATCATCAATATCTTCATAATTTTCATCTACCACTACAAAGTATCTTAATTCGTCTAAATCTTTATCTTCTATATGTTTTGCAAGGTTTGGGTAATCTTTTTCTAAATCTATTTTATTCATTTGCACTCCTTATAATGTATTCTATCGCATTTGTCGGGCATCTGCTCAAACAGAAACCGCAGCTTGTGCATTTTTCCATATCGATAATAGGTTCAAACATACCTTTAAACAAAATTGCATTATCTATGCAAGGTTCTTTGCAAGAAAAGCAGATACTTCCGTTATGCGCCATGCAGCTGTCTTTATTAATCATAAACAGTGCATGAATTTTTTCATTATCTTCAGTAACTTTTAATACATCCCTCTCGCAAGCCTTAGCACAATCTTGACAAAAAGTGCAGCCGCTTTTGCTAAAATTTAAAATAGGTGTGCCGCCTGCTTCTATAACAATAATATTTTCATAGCACGCTTTGGCACACGCTTTAGATTCGCATATTACGCACTCTTTATCAAAAAGACTAATATCAACTACATAAGGAGGGCGTAAAAAAGAGGTTTTTTTCTCCTCTTTTACGCTCTTTGCAGGTTCAACCAGCTTTTTAAAAAACTCTCTTCTGCTTGCCACCTTATTTTACACCTTGATTAATAACTTTAATTAAATCGGATTTATGTTTTAATTTCTCGTCGCTAAATTCCGGTTTAAAGTTATTTTTAACCAAAGGTTTTACATTTGCCTGCGGCACATGGCACTGAGAACAGTTAAATCTAGCTTGATTTAACTTTTTAAGCTTTTTAAATTTTGCAATAGTTACATCAGTAGTATTTGTAACAGCTTTTCCATCTTTAATAATTTTACCATCTTTCAGTTCTGTTTTAGGTCTGAAATCGGTAAAATGCGATTCTGGAATTGGAGTAGCGCCTACACCTTTTGCCGCTTCTGGCATGTGGCAGCCTAAACACTGATTGTTGCCTCTTTTAATTGGAAGCAAACCTTCAACACTATGCGGAATTAAAGGCGGTGCATTCTCATAAGAGCGCTCTATTGTTTTTGCCTGCCCTGGCGCTTTGTCTGTATATTTAGCATCAACAGGCGCAACTTTGCTCTCATCTGCAATATTTGCTTTTCTTAAACTTAAAGATTCCGGCGTAATTACTTTATCAGCCGCATAAGCTCCAATTGCTAAAAAGCTTACAGCAACTACTGATAAAATTCCCTTTTTTATCATTTTGACTCCTTATTATCTTTAATAATTTTAGTAATTGAGAAAGATAAAGCATCATCATCGCACACATCTATGCATCTGCCGCAATTTGTGCACTCTATATCGTTAACTGTAATGCTTTTTTTCCCAATCATGTGCAAAACCTGACTCTCTGGACAAACCTCTCTGCATTTCATACAAAGAGTGCAGTTTTCGCTTGTGTGTTTTACTCTAAAAAGAGAGTATTTCCCAATAACGGAGTATACTCCTCCAAGCGGACATATATGACCGCACCAGCCGTTTTTAACAACAAACAGATCAAAAATAAATATTGCTCCTATTAAACCAAGTCCGCTTCCCAATCCAAAAACAATATTTCTATTAAGTATTGTTATTGGACTTAACACTTCAAAAGCGGCTAAACCGGTTATTGCCGAAGTTACCAAAACCACAACAATCATATAGTAGCGAATATTTCTACTAATCCATAGCTTACGCTCTATTTTATCTATCATCAATTTTCTGCGAAGCCATGCTGCAAGGTCTGTAACTAAATTCACAGGACAAACCCAGCTGCAAAAAGCTCTGCCGCCTATAATACCGTAAAACAAAACTATAATTAGTGCGCCAATTAAAATATTTACGCCGACTGTTGCACCTGCTGCAAAAATTTGAAGCAGTGCAAATGGATCAGAAAGAGGCACTTTCTCAAAAAGCATTGAGGTTGAAATATCCCCTTGTAGGATTTTCCATCCCCAAAAATTGCCAGCAAAGTATAAAAATAACAGACCGATTTGAACAAATCTTCTTAAAAACAGATATTTTAAGTTAGACAATTTCATTTTACAATCCTAGTCCGTTATTTAAATAATCCAAAGGTTTTTTCTTACTGCGCTCATCGTGCGTAGTGATATCCTTCAGATTTCTTTTTTTAATTCTTTGCTGATCTTTAGTATCCCAACCTTTAACATAATGCTCTCCAACTTTACCAAGAGCCACTTCTGTCGGCAAAACATAAATAGCAGGTTTTTCGGTAACACACGCTTTTTCGCAAAGTCCGCAACCGGTGCAAATATCGGTATTTACTTCCGGTTTTAAAAAAGCATGCTTGCCTGTTCTGCTGTTTCTGTCATACTTTAATTTTATTGCTTCATCAAGAAGTGGACATGCACGGTAGCAAGCATCACACTGCAGTCCCCAATATGCGATGCATGAATGGACATCAACAACCGCTACGCCCATTTTCATTTGGCGTATATCCAACTCACCCGTTTTGGGGTTTGTTACCTTTGTTATATCCAGTGCTTCAGTCGGGCATGCCGGCACGCAGGGGATGTCGTCGCACATATAGCAAGGAACATCCCTAGGGGTAAAGAAAGGTGTTCCAATAGTTGCTTTATCTCCCGCTTTTGCCATTTTAATGGTGCCCGGAAGCTGTTTTCCGTTTACATCTCTATTTTGAGGCCTATTAGCGCATGCTTGGGCACAAAGCCCGCATTTAATGCATGTTTTTAAAAAATCATCTTCTGGCAGTGCAGCGGGTGGACGAAGAGTCAAAGGGGAACTTTTTGCCTTTGTAGCATATCCTCCCAATAATAAAACACCCATAGCCCCCAAACCGATATGGTGAGCCATATCAGTAAAAAATCTCCGTCTAGGTGTTATCTCTTTTTTCTCTTTTCCACCCATTTTCTACCTGCCTTTCTTAAGCTTTAGTAATTTTTACAGCACACTTTTTATAGTCTGTCTGTTTACTCATTGGACAAGTTGCATCAAGAGTAACTTTGTTAATAAATACTTTCTCATCAAACCAAGGCACAAATACTAAACCTTTTGGAGGTCTGTTTCTTCCTCTTGTTTCTACTCTTGCTTTAACTTTACCGCGGCGAGATTCTATCCATACAAGATCACCACGTTTTACACCGCGTTTTTTAGCATCTTCAGGGTGCATATAGCATAGAGCTTCTGGCATTGCTCTAAACAGTTCAGGAACCCTCATTGTCATTGTTCCACTGTGCCAATGCTCTAACACACGGCCGGTACATAGCCAAGTATCATACTCTTTATCTGGCATTTCTGGCGGATCCATATATGGTCTTGCAAATATTTTTGCTTTGTTTGGAATTGGGGTTTTGCCTTTAGATTTATCCGGCTTAGTTAAGCTACCGCTAAATAGTTTTTTAGCAAGCGGTCCGTAGAATGCAAAATCTCCGCCTGTCTCTTTAGCAGCTTTAGCCGCATAAGGGTCATATTTGGCATTAAATCTCCAGAATGTCTCTTTACCGTCAACAACAGGCCATTTAAGCCCGCGAACTTTATGATACATATCAAACGGTGCAAGGTCATGTCCGTGTCCTCTACCAAACCACGCATACTCTTCGAATAGATATTTATGGATAAAGAAACCGTAACCTTTCCACTCTTTACCGTCACTGCCGATAACTTTTCTGCTATCACCAAGGCTATCTGTATCATCAAAACCTTTAAGCAATGGGTCATCGATTGTATATTTTTTCGCTTCTTTATTTGCGAAAAGAATTTCAAACATAGTTGTATCTTCTTTATAACCCATTTTTTTAGCAGCTTCAATAACGCTTGGAAGCGGTTTTTTACGAGGACCGCTTGGTTTATATTCACCCCATACATCTTTAACAGTAAAGCGTTTAGAAAGCTCAACCCACTGCCAAGTATCACTCATAGCCTGGCCAACCGGCAATACTTGCTGTTTCCAGTGTTGAGTTCTTCTCTCTGCGTTACCGTAAGCTCCCCATTTTTCATAAATCATTGCACTAGGAAGCACAAGGTCAGAAACCATAGCAGAAATTCCAGGGTATCCATCTGAAGTTACTATAAATGTATCTGTTTTTCTTGCTGCTTTAATCCAGTGGTTAGCATTAGCAGTATCTTGGAATGCGTTACAAACATTTACCCAAGCAAATTTAACAAGACCATCTTCGATTCCTCTGTGAATAGCAACAATATGCTGTTTACCTACAGGGTTTAGAGTTCCTTCCGGAATCATCCATTTTTTCTCTGTTTTAGCTCTATGTTTAGGGTTTTTAACCATTAAGTCTGCCGGTAAGCGGTGTGTAAATGTTCCAACCTCTCTTGCAGTTCCGCACGCACTTGGCTGACCGGTTAGAGAGAATGCACCGTTACCAGGTTTTGCCTGTTTATTTAATAAGAAGTGAACATTGTAAGATAGAGTGTTAACCCATGTTCCGCGAGTGTGCTGGTTCATACCCATTGTCCAGAAACTTACAACTTTTCTGTCTTTCTCTATATATAGGTCTGCCAGCATTTTTAATTTTTTCTTGAACTCTTCAAGCGGCTCATCTGGATCACCTTTAGCCAGTTTAGCAACATAATCAAGTGTAAACGGCTCAAGAGATTTTTTATAATCTTCGAAACTAATCATCCAGTGGGCTAATGTTCCGCCTTTATTTTTCATTGTATCGCCCTCTTTATAACCGTAAGGCTTAAGTGCAGGCGCTTCTAAGCTAGAAACTTTTTTCTCCATCTCTTTGCTGATAATTTCCATCTCTTTTTTGCCATACAAGCCGTCTTTTAGAGATTTTTCACCCGCTCTTCTCATACCGTAACCGATATTTACAGGACCTGCTGCAAAAACAATATGTTTTTTAACAAAATCCCAATCGATTGCTTCTGGATGGTTATATACAATTTCATGAGCAATATAGTTCCAAATTGCCAAGTCTGTTTGTGGACGGAAAATAATATTGAAGTCGCTTAAATCACAGCTTCTGTGAGTATAAGTTTGGATATTTACAACTTTTACCCTGTCTGGATTAGAAAGTTTTCTATCTGTAACACGCGCCCATAAAATCGGGTGCATCTCTGCCATATTTGAACCCCAGGCAACAATTGTATCTGTAAGTTCAATGTCATCGTAACAACCGCTTGGCTCATCGATACCAAATGTCTGATAGAAACCAACAACCGCAGATGCCATACAGTGTCTAGCGTTCGGGTCAATTGCATTAGAGCGGAAACCTGCTTTCATCATTTTTTGAGCAGCGTAACCTTCCATAATTGTATACTGTCCAGAACCAAATACCGCAACACCTTCTGGACCGCTCTCTTTAAGCGCTCTTTTAATCTGTTTTTCCATCTCATCGAACGCTTGTTTCCAAGTAATTGGCTTAAATTTGCCATTTTTATCAAATTCGCCTTTTTCATTAACTCTCATTAACGGTTGAGTTAATCTGTCGGCACCATACATAATTTTTGCGTTAAAATAACCTTTGATACAGTTTAAACCTCTGTTTACCGGAGCTGCAGGGTCACCTTTAACTGCAACGATTTTACCGTTTTTAGTTGCTATCATAATACCGCAGCCGGTTCCGCAGAAACGACAAGGAGCTTTATCCCATCTCCATCCTGCTTCTGCATCTTTTGCAGCCGCTTTAACCTCTTCTGGAACCGAAATTCCAACCGCTGCCGCTGCCGTAGCTGCCGCAGAACTCTTTAGAAAATCCCGTCTATTCATTCCCATATAAACCTCCTGATATTAAGTAGGGATGCTATATATTACCATTTTCAATAATATACAGTATTGATTTATGTCAAAAAATAATGAAAAAATTGGAATTTGTAACTATAATTATCACTTAATCAAAGATTAAACTATAGATATAATATTAATTAAAAACAAAAGATAAAGAAAATTTATATATAAATATAATTAATATTTTCTTTCAATTTGATTTTTTAAAGTTAATAACAATTCCCAATAAATGGGGGTTTATTAATTCAAGGGTAAATTACAGTTATATATTTGGAGATATTTCATAAAAAAAATTAAATAAAAATAAAAAATTATTTTAATTTTTACACTTTCAAAACAGCACTATTTTAGTTATAAA
>JALVXO010000205.1 GCA_027022775.1 Campylobacteraceae bacterium | reverse complement strand
CCGATTTAATTGCAAACTACTCCCACGGCGGGCTTAAAACTGTTTGGGACGGAATAGATTTTGTTATTACTTTCGATTCAAATGCAAGCAAAGCTGCAAATATTGCAAAAAATATTGCTAAAAAATACTCCAAAGGCTACACCGATATGACCCGCAGGCAGTTAAGCCATTTGCGCAGCAAATATCAGTTAAAAAACACAAATGTGGAGCCAAAAGTTTTTACCTTTATAGAGCAATACGGTATTAAAGTAAGTGTTTGGTATTTAACCAACTCTTATGCCACCTTGACACTGCGCGGAACAATTTCTAATAAAATAATTCAAGAGATTTTAGAAAGTGAAGATATAAAACTGGCATATCCAACACAGTCACTTTATTTGAATAAAAACAGCAGTATTTCGTAAGGGCAGACCTATGTGTCTGCCCGTTTGTTGCATTGTACATTAATTATTGAAATTTTATATTGATAATTCCGGCAACGGGCAGACACACAGGTCCGCCCCTACATATAAAACACAAAAGCCAAAATATAGCAAAAAAAAGCTATACTATTTCTAGTAAAACCATCAACAATCAACCATAAACCATTAACCAATTTACGGAGATTTAATGAGCAAAAAGGTATTTTTTAAAACATTTGGGTGCAGGACAAACCAGTTTGATACCCAGATAATGATAAGTAAATTAAATGATTTTAAACTTGCCGCAAGTGAAGAAGAGGCTGATTTTATAGTGGTAAATTCTTGTACGGTTACAAACGGGGCGGACAGTTCGGTTCGCGGTTATATAAACAGTGTAGAGAGAAAAAACAGCGGCGCTAAAGTGCTAATTGCCGGCTGCGGGGCGCACAGCAAGGGTAAAGAGCTTTTAGACAAGGGCAAAGTGTTTGGCGTTTTTGGGCATTCGGAAAAAGAGAAAATAAATACCATTTTAAAGCAAGATACACCGTTTTATCAAATCGGCGATTTAAACCATATCGACAGCACGGTTGTAAGCGAATTTGTAGGCAAGAGCAGAGCGTTTATAAAAGTGCAGGAGGGGTGCGATTTTAGGTGCAGTTACTGTATTATCCCCTATGTGCGCGGAAATGCCAGAAGCCTGCCAATAAACCAGGTTTTGGAGCAGATTAAAAAGCTGGCTACCAACGGTTTTGGCGAATTTATTTTAACCGGCACGAATGTGGGCAGTTACGGCAAAGATATCGGCTTAAGCATTGCAAAGCTTATTAAAGAAATTTCTAAAATCAGAGGCGTTCGCCGCATTAGAATAGGAAGCCTGGAACCTATACAAATTGACGATGAGTTTTTAGAGCTTTTAAACGAGCCTTTTATGGCAAAACATCTGCATATTGCGCTTCAGCACACAAGCGATAAAATGCTTATGTATATGAACCGCCGCAACAGCTTTAAAAGCGATTTGGCACTGTTTGAAAAAATTGCAAGTTACGGTTATGCGCTTGGAACCGACTTTATCGTGGGGCATCCCGGCGAGAGCGAAGAGATTTGGCAAGAAGCAATTAGCCGGGTTAAAGAGCTGCCGCTTACACACATTCACGCCTTTACCTATTCGCCGCGTGACAATACGCCATCTGCAAAGCAAAAAGGGCTGATTAATGGTAAAATTTCAAAAGCAAGACACCGGGAACTTACAGCATTGATAAAAGAGAAAAATTACCAATTCAGGCTGAAAAATTCTAACAATTTAACTGTATTAATAGAAAGTAAAAAAGATGGAATTTTTAGAGGATATGACCAGTTTTATAATCAAATTACGGTAAAATCTAATAAAGATATTGAACACTCTTGGATTTTAATCGACAAAGCCGAAGTAAAAGCG
>JALVXO010000204.1 GCA_027022775.1 Campylobacteraceae bacterium | reverse complement strand
TTTAGCAAATATTTTTTTAAATTATGATAAAATTTTCTTGTTAAATATTTCTGTTTTAGTAGTATAATGAGAACTTTTTACACACTCTTCTTATCTGCGGGCGTGGCATAATGGCTGTGCGCTGGGCTTCAGACCCAGTATTGGACTTCCAATCCAGTTACGCGGGTTCGATTCCCGTCGCCCGCTCCAGTGGCTTTTTTATCTGCTGTAATAAAATATGCTATAATTTTACTATATAGATAAGCGGAGGCAAAAAATGTATGCAACAGAATTTAAAACAGTTATTGATGAGCCTTATATTAAAATACCTGAATATGAAAAATTTAAAGGAAAAGAGGTAAGGGTAGTCTTGTTACATCTAGAAAACAATACAAAAAGTGATAAAAAAGAGGATTTTTTCGATAAAATCGTTAAAAACCCTAAACATTTAAAAGATGTAACTTTTTTAACCAGAGAAGAGGCAAATGAGAGATAGGGTATTTATAGATTCTAATATATTTCTATATGCTTTTAACGACGGAAATTTGCAAAAGCATAAAATAGCTGTGGATGTAATAATGAGT
The DNA here is from genome assembly GCA_027022775.1 of Campylobacteraceae bacterium. Lineage (GTDB taxonomy): Bacteria > Campylobacterota > Campylobacteria > Campylobacterales > Sulfurovaceae > JAADEQ01. The sequence continues at coordinate 1,284 of JALVXO010000204.1, read as the reverse complement.
AGCAGTTATAATAGCGTTATAAGTGTGCAAGTAATTAATGAAGTAAGCAATAATATGCTTAAAAAACTGCACTTTACAAATAGTGAAGTTAAAGAGTTTGTTTTAGATAGCTTTAGACGCTATGAAGTGCAAAACTTTACAAAAGAGATTTTTGCAAGTGCTTGTGATATAAGAGATAACTACAATGTATCGTATTGTGACTCTTTAATACTCTCTGCCGCCCTTTTTAGCGGATGCAAGTATCTACTGAGCGAAGATATGCAGCACAAACAGTCTATATTTGATAAACTTACTATTATAAATCCTTTTACAAATAAGGCAAAACCGTGGCAAAAAAGTTATACGCTGTTCCGCTTAAAAAAGTTTTAGAAGTAGTAAAAGAGCATAAAAGTTCATTTAGAAAATTGGCTCAAGATAGAAAGCTTTTAGAGTATTATAAACTTTTGGGAAGAAGTTACTACATATTAGAGATAGAGAAATTTATAAAGTTTTTTAAAATAGATAAAGATATAAATTATACATTAAAAGTATTAGAGAGTTTTAACTCTAAAGTATTTATAAAAGAAATTGGGTTAAGGCTTAACTTTTCTCAATTTGAATTGCAAAACGATAATGAGTTAAAAGAGTTTTTTTATGGATATTTATATCTTTTGCAAGATTTAGACAGAGAGCTATTTGAGCAATTTTTAGAGAAACTATTTATACACTACCATACTACTTTTAAAGCAAGTTCGAGTATAAATATTAACTTTAAAGAGATGGCTATAGCTTTGGCTAAAAATAGAAAGTTGAGCTTAAAAGAGTCTTTTGGCGAAAAAGAACCGGGCAAAGCGTTTTTTAAAATTATAGAAAATGGTGAAATTGTTGTAAGCAGAGAAGGAAAATCTATAAAAACACTCCGTAAGCAGGCATTTAGGGATTATTTTTACTATTTGTTGGATAGTTGAGTATATGCATTCCACATCGGGAGATGTGGAACGAGGGGTAAACACCCACATCTTTTTTTTGAGAGAGAGGGGGGGAGGGCTTAACTTTTAACTTTTGACTTCGCTCCATATCTCCTGATATTGAGTGTTACCACTGTTGAACTATGCATTGCGCATCGGAAGATAAGCAACGAGAAAGTAAGAACTCTATATTATATAACTATTTCAACCAATTCTCATATTTAAATTTTGGTTCTATTTCGGCAAGTTTTTCAAAAATTCCGTCATCACTAATCAATATTGCATTTTCAGCCATTGCCGTAGCTGCAATAAGTATATCCAAATCATTTTTTTTCAT
>JALVXO010000203.1 GCA_027022775.1 Campylobacteraceae bacterium | reverse complement strand
AGAGTCCAAGCGTTGTGCCAACTTCCGGATGGCGCTTGCGAAGCTCTCTAATTGCCTCCATAGTCTGAATTGCCGCATCGCGGTATTCCAAATCGCCAGAGCCCACCGTAAAGGTTAAAACATCAAAAATCAGGTTGCCAGGATCTATACCGTGAATTTCGGTAGCCATTTTATACATCCGCTCAGCAACTGCAAGCTTTTGCTCTTTTGTTTTAGCCATCCCCTGTTCGTCAATTGTTAAACAGACAAGCGCAGTGCCAAACTTCTTTGCAAGGCGGCATATTGCATGAAACTTCTCTTCGCCATCTTCAAGGTTGGTAGAGTTTATAATCGGTTTGCCGCCAATACATTTTAGCGCCTCTTCTATCGTATTTACCCGCGTAGCATCGGGCATTAGCGGAAGCGGGATTTTCTGGTTGTAAAGCTCCATAACAGCGCGCATATCTTTTGCACCGTCACGCCCGGCAAACTCCACATTTACATCGAGGCAGTGCGCACCGCTTCGAACCTGCTCTTGCGCAACGGTAAGTGTGCCTTCGTAATCGGAATTTAAAATCAACTCTCTAAAGGCTTTAGAGCCGGTTGCATTGCTGCGCTCCCCAATAAGCAAAGGGGCGGGCTTTTGGAACAGCTCTGTCGTGTTAAAAAGCGATGCAATGCTTGGCTCTATACTGCCGGTTGGCGGCTTTGGCTTAATACCCTGCACACCCTTTTGCAAAGCGTGAATATGCTGCGGAGTGGTGCCGCAGCATCCGCCTAAAAAGCAGACTCCGTCAAAATTTGCAAACTCCAGCTGCTTTTGGGTGAACTCTTCGGGTCCCATCGGATAGTATGTGTAGCCGCCGCGGTTTTGCGGCAATCCAGCGTTTGCATGCACAGAAATTGGGAATTTGCAAAGCTTTGAGAGGGTTTTTAAATGCTTTTTAACCTGGTCGGGCCCCGTTCCGCAATTAAACCCAAGTGATAGAATATCAAACGGTTCTAAAATAGTTACAATTGTTTCGGCATCAGTTCCAATTAGCATTGTGCCGCTTAACTCTATTGTAACCGAAACCATTACAGGCAATTTTACGCCGCGCTCTTTATTTGCCGCTTCGCAGCCGTGAATTGCCGCTTTAATCTGCAGCGGATCCTGGCAGGTTTCCAGTAAAAAAACATCGCAGCCGCCATCTATTAACCCCAGAGCTGTCTCTTTGTAGCCTGCAAACATTTCATCGTAATGAATATGCCCCAGGCTTGGCAGTTTTGTTCCAGGACCTATTGAACCCAGCACAAAGCGCGGTTTCTCTTTGGTTGACCACTCATTGCAAACCTCTTTGACAATCTGAGCCCCTTTTTTGGCAAGTTCGTAACTTCTGTGCGCCATGCCGTATTCATCAAGCACCCACGGCATTGCGCCAAATGTGTTGGTTTTTATAAGGTCTGCGCCTGCTTTGGTGTAAGCGTTGTGGATTTTGCGCATAATTTCGGGCGCAGTGGCATTTAAAAGTTCGTTGCACCCCTCTTGAAATTCGCCGTTTTCATCCAGCCACGCCTCTTTTGGGATTTTTTGCGCCTGAATTTGTGTTCCGGTTGCACCGTCAATTACCAGTATGCGCTCTTTAATAAGCTCTTTTATCTTTTCTGCAGTTGTCAAGTTTTAACCTTTGAGTAAATTATCTGAATTTTACCAAAAAGTTCTAATTTTTAACCTTGTAAGGGAATAAGAGAAAAATTTGTGTAAAATTGCTCTTATGAAACACTTAAGAGGCAAAAAAAAGAGATACTTTTCTTTAAAAACCATAGCAATGTTCTCCACGCTGCACAAACTGTGCCGTATGGACAGCAACTACCAATACCACAAACTTGCCTACAAAT
>JALVXO010000202.1 GCA_027022775.1 Campylobacteraceae bacterium | reverse complement strand
CAACCAAAGCAGGAGGAGTCAGCAAAGTTTACCAATAAAAGATGTAGTGCAGGTTCTTTTTTCAAAGATGCTTAGGTTTACGATAGGATGGTTATATTTGGAATTTGGGTGACAAAGTTGGGTTAACGCTTTTGCCTCCGCGGCTTCATTCGCTAGGCTCATTCCGACCGCTCCGGTTTCGAAGCTACAAAGGCAAAGCAGTTTGCTTGCTTAACGCTTCTCATCCTCCGGGTGCGCCTGCATTTTCCTCCAGCACCCCTGCTGCTAAGCACCAACGTATCTGATGCACCTTCTAATGCAAAATTTGGGTTAAATAAGTTTTTTCAAAAATTGTGTTAATATTGTATTCTTATGAAATTATGGTTAAAATCAATCGTATATGTTAAGTTGTTGAAGTTTTAGCACGCTTTGTAACTATAAATTACTGCTGGAAAATAGGTTTGGAGACTTATGGTAAAAGATAGCAGCACTTGCTTATTGAAGTGCTGCTTTTGCGGTTTCTACCAATTTAGCAAAGTTTTCCGGTTCATTCATTGCCAAATCGGCTAAAATTTTTCTATCCAATTCAATATTCGCCTGCTTTAGACCGTGCATAAAGCGTGAATAGCTCATATCGTTTAATCTTGCAGCTGCATTGATTCTTACAATCCACAGCTTTCTAAAGTCTCTTTTTCTCTGTTTTCTATCTCTGTAAGCGTATACTAATGAGTGCTCTAACTGCTCTTTAGCTTTTCTGAAGTGTTTTCTTCTTCCGCTGTAAAAACCTTTAGCCTGTTTTAAAATCTTTTTGTGTCTTCTTCTTCTTACAACACCTGTTTTTACTCTCATTTATCTTCCTTTCTTCTTTACCGTTTTTTTATTTCGGTGCCGGTTTCTTTGCCGGACTTGCCCAGTTTCTGGGGAGTTTTTGGATAGTTAAACTATCATCTCTTTTACATTTTTAGCATCAACTCTGTCGATATATTTAGGAGATCTCATCTTTCTGTGATGCTTGCCGTCAACTTTTGTTAAAATGTGGCTTCTGTACGCTGTTCCGCGTTTAATTTTGCCGCTTTTTTTAACTTTGAAGCGCTTAACAGCACCTCTTACACTCTTCATTTTTGGCATAATTTTTCCTTTCATTAGTAGTCATTTTCTTGCAGAGATAGAAAATGCCCGACATTATATCCAAAAAAGCTTTAGAGTAGTTTTAGTAAGTAAGAGGGATTGGTTGATTGGTTATTGGAAAAAAATTAACGGGTTTGTAATTTTTAAATATACCAATAACCAATACACCAATTAACAAATAACCCTGTTTAAACTATGAAATATTTTCTAATCTCTTCTTTGCTTTCAAACGGTTCTACGGTAAAGTTTTCTTTGTCGATTTCAACGGTATAGCTTTGCCCCTTTTGATGCTTGGCGTAGGTTACGGCTATTTTTGCGGCAAGTTTTTTATCGTTTTTGCTTGCGTTTTTGTTTATTAAACTGTAAGGGCCCGGCATTGGGACTCTAAAAGAGATGTAATCGGGGTGACTGACTTTTTGCAGCGCTTCGTTATCCTCTTTATGGCGCCCTACAATCAGTTTTGCACCATCTGGCAGGCGCAGATGTCGGCCAAATTTAAGCAAATCTATCGCCTCTACGGTAAACTCTTCGTGCTCTATAAATTCGCGCAATTTTTGGCTGTAAACAGGTTCCGTAAGCAAACATCCGCCCGCAGGCGATTCATAATCGTCCCAGCCGAACTCTTTTGCCATTGCAAGCTGTCGCTCGCGGCTTCTGCCGCTAATATCAAGCAGTTTTTCCCTATTTATCCAACCTTTAATTTCAGGGGTTGTTGGCTCTAGCAGTTTTGCGCAAAGCGGGCGCACTATTAAATTA
>JALVXO010000201.1:1364-1868 GCA_027022775.1 Campylobacteraceae bacterium | reverse complement strand
AGTCAAAATGTTGCATTTTTAATTACTCACTAATTCCCTAATTCACCTTCATCTCATTCGGTAATTATAAAATAAACATTTCAAAATTTGTACTTTTTAAACTATTTTACCGAAAACCTCATGAAAGAAAAAAACCATGCTATTAAGGGCTTGTCGGAAACTAACAGTTTATATATAACATCAACCAAAAATAAAAGCATAAATGATTGATATTATTATAATTACTCCGCCTAAAATATAAAAAAATTCTATAAATCTGAACCTTTCTCCTTGCATTTTTTTATAAATAAATTCCAAAAACATGTTGCATCCAACCCACAATAATGTAATAGCGAACAATTTATAGAAGATTACAATAAATTTAGCAATTATCTTACACATTTTAACTTTCTCTCCTACTTAATTTTTTGAGAATTTTTTGCCTGAATTGCAAAAATACCAAAAAAATCAACAAATAAATCATTAACAAAAAAATCAATTTAATTTTAAAAACTTGCAATAAAT
>JALVXO010000201.1:0-1354 GCA_027022775.1 Campylobacteraceae bacterium | reverse complement strand
TTTTTGGACGCATACAACTTTTGTTTGTTTAGGAAAATATCTGTTACCTTCCCGTTTTTCATAAACAAAACAACCTGCTTGCCTTTTTGAAGTATCTCCCAAGTGTGTTTATCAGTTTTAACATAAACATCCCTATCTTGAAGTTTAATTTTAAGCAAATATGTCTTGATTACTTCCATATCTTTTGTAACAAAAGTTTTCATGTTTTTTGAGACAACAATTCCAATGTGTTGATTATGTTCAATGTTTTCTAAAAATTTATTATATCTACAATAGTCCATGAAAACAGACATAGGTAAAATCATGATTATAAAAACTGCCACCAAAACAACCAATATATAATTTGTTATTTTTTTTGAAATTAACAGAAATCTTCTCATAATTCCTCACTTATTCTTGTTCTTGTCCTCATGAAGTATTTTTTCTCGTTATGCTTAAGTGTATTGAAAAACCTCTCATCTTTTTAACTCCGCTTTATTCTTTTTATTTTATTCTACCAGCCTGCGAAATCACACAAAAGAAAAATGTAAGCCAAAAATGGCCTGCGGGTTAAGGTGTGTTAATAATGCATATGTGAAAACAACTATAACTCAAGTTTAATTAATTTGACTTGAGTTACGCCAATATCTTTTACAATATGCATCACAAATAAACTCTTGAATGCGCAGGCTCCTTGGTTATGCATACCTAACATATAAACATATCTTAAATATAATATTGTGCCATTATTTTTAATTATTCTTTCCATTGCCGTGTCTTTTCTATTGTCACAAATATTTAACCAATAACTCCTTGATAAACACAAATCAGCCAATTGCCTTATCTGTCTATCAGAATAGTTAATCTTTCCCCAATCTACGAAAGTTTGGAAAAAGTCATTCATAAATACATCATTTTCAATGGCAGCAGAGGGAGGGAAAAACTCCCCTTTATATTCTAAAAAAAGTATAGAAGGCACTCTGCCAAAGGCATCCGCCTTGTCAAATTCAAGAATGTATGCATTTACCCCTTTTTTTATTAAATCAGGGGTTTTTACTTTTTTATAATGAAAACGACCTTTCCTTATAACACCGCTTATTTGAATAACAGAGTCAAAGTAAAAATGGCATTGCTGCATTTTTTCTTTAATTATGTCTTTGGAAAATGCATTTAAAAACACTAAAAAAACAAAAAGAATAAATAGATTTCTTTTAGCCATGGCTACTCCTTTTTTACGATTTTCTCATTTTTTTTGACGGAAAAGAATAAATTTTGTTTTGCTTCGTAAAATTTTTTTTGCATATGTAAAGAGGATTTTACAATTATCCTACCTATTGCAAAAAATTTCTTTCCTTAAATCAATGAAATAAAAATG
>JALVXO010000200.1 GCA_027022775.1 Campylobacteraceae bacterium | reverse complement strand
TTTTTTTCACTGCGAAGGTTTGGGTTGTATAATTTTTTAAACAAGTTTGTCCTTAATTATAAAAATCTTATTTTTACTTCCATTTAGAATCGTCTAAATATTTTTTTAATTCCATATTTATTGATTCTAAATTTTCAAAATGTGATAAATCAAATCCCCTTAAATTGGTAAAAATTTTAATCTCTTTTAATCTGTTTTTCCTGTTTTTAATTTTTATAGTATCTATTTTATCCCAAGGAACCATTAAGTTTAAATCTATATTGTTTATCGATAAACCATCTTCGTTTATTGTTAATATTTGGTTTTTTATCATTTTAATTTCAGAATCAATCATACGCTTGTTTGTAAAAAAAGTGAATACAGCTATTGAAAGTACAATTAATGCAACCGGAATAAAATCAGAAATATTCTATGTTCCTAAAAAAAATATTATAAGCATGATAGTAATAGCAATAGGCGGTCTGTATAATCTCTTTTGTATTAATTTTATAGCCTTTTTAGATACTTTAAAATTCATAATTATCCTTTGATAATATCATATTTTCTAGTTTTTTTAAGAGGCTCTAATTTAATTTTATTATTTGAATATAGTCGCTCCTAGATATATGTCGGCATTCTCTTAACTTTATATAATCGTAATCGCTGCTAAACTCTATTTTCCCTTTTAAATCCATTAAAGAGAGTCTTTTAGCATTCTCTACAAACTCTTTAAGTGCTAAATTTACAACATCTTTTTTGTTTTTAATTTGGAATATTTCATTGCCTCTTTTAAGAGTTCATCATCTATTACTATATTTGTTCTCATACATATCCTTTGGTGTATAGCTATGTATATTATATCATGAAATTTCAAAATGACCCGTATTAAAAAGAGATGCTTTTTTATGTTCCAGATGGGAAGATGTTCAAAAGTTGTAAAATAAAATAACCTTGTTTATATCGACAGCAACTCTATCAACTCTTCTCCTTTTAGGCTCTCTTGCTCTTTTTTGTCATATATTCCATCTTGAATCGATTGTTTCTTTTTTTGTAACTCTATGATTTTCTCTTCGATGCTATTTTCTACTACCAGCTTATAAACAAATACCGCCTTTTTTTGACCTATCCGGTAGGCTCTGTCGGTTGCTTGGTTTTCTACGGCGGGGTTCCACCAGGGGTCGTAGTGGATTACTGTGTCGGCTTCTATTAAGTTTAAGCCCACTCCGCCAGCTTTAAGGCTTATTAAGAAAATTTGGGCATTGCCTTTTGTGAATTTCTCTATCGCCTCCTGCCGTTTTCTAGTGGCACCGGTTAATTTGGAGTATTTAATTTTTTTAAGCTTTATTTGCTCTTCTAATATCGATAGCATCGAAGTAAATTGAGAAAACACCAAAACTTTTTTACCCTCAGCCATTAAAGTGTCGATTAACTCTAAAAACATTTCCAATTTTGCAGACTCTTTGACATTTTGTGCCGCTTTTAAATTTAAAAGCTGCGGGTGGCAGCAGACTTGCCGCAGTTTCAGCAGGGCATCGAGTATCATTATATGGCTTCTATTTAACCCTTTTTGCTTAATTGCATCGCGAACCTTTTTCTCCATTGCCACGCGTATGTTTTCGTAAAGTGCAGCCTGTTTGGCACCCAGCGTTACCTTTTTTATAATTTCGGTTTTTGGAGGCAGCTCTTTTACAACTTCGTCTTTGGTTCTTCGCAGAATAAACGGGGCTAATTTTCTATTTAGCAACTCTTGCTTTTTAATGCTTTTCTCTTTCTCTATTGGAGTTTGGAAATTGGCTCTAAACTCTTTTAAGTTGCCCAAAAAGCCGCTCATTAAAAAGTCAAAAATCGACCAAAGCTCGCCCAGGTGGTTCTCTATTGGGGTGCCTGTGAGTGCCAGTTTGTA
>JALVXO010000199.1 GCA_027022775.1 Campylobacteraceae bacterium | reverse complement strand
GTAGTATGAGTAATTTGGAATTATTAAAAAAAGTGTATGAAAAAAGAAAAGATGAATATATTATCTATAAACCTCATCCTGATGTTGTTGCAGGAAATAGAAAAGGCAATATTCCTAAAAATGAGGCTTTAAAATATGCAAATGAGGTTATTGAAGATGTTTCACTTCCAAGCCTTTTAGAAGCGTGTGATGAAATACACACTATTACTTCTCTTAGCGGATTTGAAGCATTAATAAGAGGTAAGGAAGTTTATACTTACGGAATGCCTTTTTATGCAGGATGGGGACTTAGTGTTGATGAAAAGAAATGCAAAAGAAGAAAAAGAAAATTAAGTATTGAAGAGCTTATAGCAGGCGCATATATAATCTATCCAAGATATATCTCTGTAAAAACAAATAAATTTTGTGAAGTGGAAGTATTAATTGAAGAAATAGAAGAGCTTAAAAATAGATATAATAACGATAATGTTTACAAACTATTAACAAATGTTCGCAATAATTTTTTTAGAAAAATTCAATTAGTTGGGAAAGTGCTTTTTGAAAAGTAAGGAGTGTTGTTGAATAGAGTAGGTGATGTTAAAAATAAAAATATTTTACTTCTTCAAGGTCCTATGGGAGATTTTTTTAAAAGATTTGATAATCATTTTAGAAATAAAGGTGCTAAAACATTTAGGATAGGCTTCAATGTAGGAGATTGGTTTTTTTCAAATAAAGATAATTATGCTGCTTTTAGAGGAAAAAAAGAGGAGTGGAGAGAGTTTTTTATTGATTATGTTAAGAAAAACAAAATTGATAAAATTTTTCTATTTGGAGATTGTAGATTTTATCAAAATATTGCAATTCAAGAGTCTCAAAGGCTTGGAATTGAGACATATGTATTTGAAGAGGGTTATATTAGACCTGATTTTATAACTATGGAGAAATGGGGAGTAAATAATTTTAGTAAAATAAGCAGAGACCCGAATTTTTATTTATCTTTGCCTGAGTCTATTTTAAAAGAGAAAAAAATATTACCGGTAAATAATAGTTATTTTAAAATTGCTTTTAGTGCTTCCGTTTATTATTTGTTAGCTAGAATTTTTCTTTTTAGATATCCTTATTATGAACATCATAGAGAAGTTGCTCCAATAAAAGAGGCTTTTTATGGGATAAGAAGCTTTTATAGAAAAATTAAATACAAAAAAAGAGATGACAAAATTACACAAAAATTAAAAAATGAACTTCCAAAAAAATACTATTTTGTTCCGCTTCAAACAAGCAGTGATTTTCAAATAATAGAGCATTCAAAATATAATAATATTGAAAAATTTATAGAGGAGGTTTTAATTTCCTTTGCTAAATTTACTCCAAAAGATAAGTTTATAGTTTTTAAACATCATCCAATGGATAGAGGAAGAAAAGATTATACAAAATTTATAAAAAAACTTTCAAAAAAATTAAAAATTGAAGATAGAGTAATTGTTACTTTTGAGACACATCTGCCTACTGCTTTATCTAATGCAATAGGTACAATCACTATAAATAGCACTGTGGGGCTTTCATCAATTTATCATAAAACGCCTACCATAACTCTTGGAAATGCATTATATGATATAAAAGGTTTGACTTGTAAGGGAATGAGTTTAGATGAATTTTGGGTAAATTACAAAAAGCCTAATTATGAATTATATAAAAAATTTAGAGTTTATTTAATTGAAAACACTCAATTAAATGGTGGATTTTACGGACTATTTCCAAGAGACTTGGAATAAAAAAAGAGAGAATTAATCCATATCGTTTGGATCTAGTGGCGGTTTGTTGTCTTTTGGTGTTACAAGCCAAAAGTGTCTAACTTCGCTTCTGAAATTATCTAAAATAAATTTGGCTTTTTTGCTTCCTGTTGCGTTATA
>JALVXO010000198.1 GCA_027022775.1 Campylobacteraceae bacterium | reverse complement strand
TTTCATCATTCATTATAAATTTAAAAGCATCCAGTCCAATTTCGCCTTTGCCAAGGCTCTGATGCCTGTCTACCCTTGAACCTAATGCAGCTTTAGAATCATTTATATGCATACCGCGCAAATATTTAAAGCCTACAATTTTATCAAACTCTGCCATTGTATTTTCATAAGCCTCTTTAGTTCTCAAATCGTACCCGGCAGCAAATGTGTGTGCAGTATCCAGACACACCCCTACCCGCGACTTATCTTTGCACTTATCTATTAAATAAGCCAAATGCTCAAACTTATAACCCAAATTGCTCCCCTGGCCTGCAGTATTTTCAATTACAAGCACAACATCGCTTCCTTTAGTCTCATCAATTGCCAGATTCATAGATTCAGCAATTAAATCAAGGCACTTATACTCTGCCTCCTCTATAAGCTTATCGTAATTTGGGTCTCTTTTTGAAAACTTTTGCAAATGGCTGCCAGGGTGAAAATTTAAAAGTTTCAGCCCCAATTGATGGCATCTGTTTAACTCATCAATAAATGCTTCACGCGACTTTTCAAGTTTTTCTTTATCCGGTGCTCCCAAATTTATTAAATAACTGTCATGAGGCAGCACATACTCTGGGGCAATGCCGGAATCTTTTAAATTTATTTTAAACTCATCTATGCTTTTTTCAGAAAGCGGCTTTGCTTTCCACTGCCTTTGGTTTTTTGTAAACATCGCAAATGCAGTTGCTCCAATTTCCTGCGCATTTAACGGAGCATTTTCAACCCCGCCGCTTATACTTACATGCGCTCCTACAAATTTTGGCATATTTTTTCCTTGAATTTTTTACCGCTATTATACTTTATTATAATAAATTATGGTTATAATACGCTGTAAATTCCTATATCAGGGGCTCTCATGAGAAAAACAGTTTTCTCTTTACTGCTTACATTAACCATTTTATCAGGCGGTTTTTCAATAAAACCGGGCAGAAGACCCCATACGGCAATCGACTCTCTCCATTTTCATAAAATTGCCGATATGTATAAAATTCCGCAAAATACAAGTTATTACGCAAAACAGATTCAGCCAGTCAGTTACAGCAGCCAGTTAAACGATGCAAGAAATTATTTAAAAAAATTTTTCGCCCCGTGGCGCTTTAACTCCATGAAAGAGAGCCGCAGCGCATTAACCTGGCAGATTAGAATGGTTCAAAGAAGGGTTGTTTACGGATTTGATAAACGCCCTATTCCTAAAAAACTCACCAGATACTGGGTAAAAAATTCCAATTTCAAAGCTTTAAACAGTGTAAAGGCGCGTGCAATTTCTGTTAAACATACCAATTTGCACGCTTTTCCGTCAACACGCGATATCTACTTAAATCCTGCCAAATCCACCACATATTACCCTTTTGATTACAACCAAAACAGTGAACTGCACCCAGGAGTGCCGCTGTATCTTTCCCACTACTCAAAAGACAAAAAATGGGCTTTTGTCAGAGCCGGCCACGCTTTTGGATGGGTAAAGTTAAAAGATATCGCGCTTGTTGACAGCAATTTTATAAAAAACTATAAAACAGGCAGCTATGCAGTCACTGTTAAAGATAATCTTTATGTCTATAAAAACTCAAGTTACTATACACTAATTAAACTAGGTTCAATTTTCCCCCTAAAATCGGATTATATTCTCTTCCCAACAAGGGGTGATAACGGTTTTGCCAAAATAGAGCATATTAAAAAGCCAAAAAACAGTTTAGTTGCAAAGTTTCCAGTTAAATTTAATTCAAAAAATGTTGCTTATATCGCACAGCAGTTTTACAATGAACCTTACGGCTGGGGCGGCAAAGCTTTTTGCAGAGACTGCTCGGCAACAACACGCGACTTTTTTGCCCCTTTTGGGGTTTTTCTAGGCAGAAATTCAGCCGA
>JALVXO010000197.1 GCA_027022775.1 Campylobacteraceae bacterium | reverse complement strand
GAGAGTGCGCAAAAACTTAGAAAACAACGGAAATGAGGCTTTAGCCTCATCTTGTTATTACCATTTATTGGTAATATTTTTCTCAAAGAGAGTGCAAAGCACAAGTGAGACTAAAGTCTCACCTCCAAGAAATACCAAGTTTTTGCGCAGTCTCAAGCGGGAATCCAGGGCTTTTTATGCCGGGAAAGTTGGGAAGCAAAACTTTTACGGTTTCATAAACCGTAGATTCCCAGTCAAGCCGGGAATGACAGGTTGCATTTCTTTGCCGGTTAAATTATCCATAGATTACCAATTAAGCTGGGAATGGCAGGGTTCGTTTTGTTTCCGGTTTTAAGGCTTTAAGCTTTTTGCTTTAAAGCTTTTTGCTTTTTAAGCTTTAAACTTTATAATTTTAATTTTTGGTCAATAAGGGCACAATATTACATAGAAAGGCAGAAAATGGCACAAGAAGAGGTAAATAAAGCCATAACCGGCGAGTATAAGCTCGGTTTTGAGATAGATATCGAGCAAGATACGGTTCCGCCGGGGTTAAATGAAGATGTTATTAAATTTATTTCGGCAAAAAAGAATGAGCCGGAATGGATGCTGGAATTAAGATTAAAAGCATACCGCAAATGGCTGCAGATGGAAGAGCCGACATGGGCAAAAGTTGAGTATGAGCCTATAGATTATCAGGCGATTTCTTACTTTTCTGCACCAAAAAAGCCGCCAAATTCGCTTGATGAGGTTGACCCAAAAATTTTAGAAGCTTATGAAAAACTGGGCATCCCATTAGAAGAGCAAAAGCAGTTGCAAGGCATTGCGGTAGATGCCGTTGTAGATTCGGTTTCGGTTAAAACCACTTTTAGAGATGAATTGAAAAAACACGGCATTATTTTTTGCTCTATATCAGAAGCAATTCGTGACTATCCCGAGCTTATAAAAAAATATATGTTTAGCGTTGTGCCAATGACCGATAACTTTTTTGCAGCGTTAAATTCTGCCGTATTTACCGACGGGACATTTGTTTATATCCCCAAAGGGGTGCGCTGCCCGATGGAGCTTAGCACATATTTTAGAATTAATGCGCTAAATACCGGGCAGTTTGAAAGAACCCTTATTGTAGCAGACGAGGGCAGTTATGTAAGTTACAACGAAGGGTGTTCGGCGCCGATGCGCGATGAAAACCAGCTGCATGCGGCGGTTGTTGAGCTGATTGCTATGAAAGATGCCGAAATTAAATACTCTACCATTCAAAACTGGTATCCGGGCGACGAAGAGGGCAAAGGGGGAATTTACAACTTTGTAACCAAGCGCGGGCTTTGTGAAGGTGAAAACTCTAAAATCTCCTGGACGCAGGTTGAGACAGGCTCTGCCATTACTTGGAAGTATCCAAGCTGTATATTAAAGGGTGATAACAGTGTAGGGGAGTTTTACTCTGTTGCAGTTACCACTCTTGCGCAGCAGGCAGATACCGGAACTAAAATGATACATTTAGGCAAAAATACAAGCTCTACAATTATATCTAAAGGTATTTCGGCAATGAAAGGGCAAAATACCTACAGAGGGCTTGTTAAAATCGGCGCAAATGCCCACGGGGCTAGAAACTTTAGCGAGTGCGACTCTTTGCTTATTGGCAGCGAGTGCGGCGCTCACACATTCCCGTATTTAGAGAGCAAAGATAATATAGGGCAGGTTGAGCACGAAGCAACAACCACAAAAATCAGCGACGAGCAGCTCTTTTATCTGCGCCAAAGGGGCATTAACGAAGAGGATGCAGTTAGTATGATTGTGCACGGGTTTTGCAAAGAGGTATTTTCGCAGCTGCCTATGGAATATGCGGTAGAGGCTAGAGCATTACTAAATTTAACATTAGAAGGAAGCGTTGGATGAGCAAGGTATTAGAGATTAAAAATTTAAA
>JALVXO010000196.1 GCA_027022775.1 Campylobacteraceae bacterium | reverse complement strand
CCCCGTGACGCCCCCATCATCATCAGGAGAACCTCCCATGAACACACCTTCACCGGATACGCCCCCTATGCCCTGGCCGTTTTCGTATCCTGATAAATTTCCAAAGAAACCCTGGCTGAACCTCAGCGACGGGCAACGTTTGTCTCTTCCTCTTATCGGCGGTTGGGTCGGTACTGCTCTCTTTCAGGCTGGCTACACCATCAGCCAGGGCAGCAGTATCGGTGCCAACGATCGCCGCCTCATCGGAATCACCCCTTTGGGAAACATGTTCTATGCAAAAGTCCTTTTTGTCAAGACAGGCATCACCTCCCATCCCGAAGGACTTGATCTTTGGGAAACGATCACCCTTCCTAAGTTTCTGAGTCGTACCCTTCCCGACTTTGAAGGCAATGCCCGCCCTACGCTTACAGTCACCCTCAAACCTCGCGGGCCACTGGGCTGGAACACCGTCTTATCCATCCGATATGAAGACCTCTACACCGTTAAAGCCGATAATGCAGCCTCGATGCAAGGTAGTAGTGGAGTGTACATAACCATTGGGGTTCAGCGTATACTTGTCCCCGTGGCTGTTGTTTTGGGAGTGGTCGTCGCTGCGCCCTATCTCAAGGCAGGAGTAGTGAAGGGCTTTGACTACCTTAAGACTGGAGTGGTAAAACTTATAGAGTTTGTGAAAGAGGCTTACAGTCAACCGTTAACAAGTCCATAAGTGGCTGCTGCTATTTCCAAGTCAGGCGAGAGAAGCAGCCGTTTCCCCCACAGCGAATGAAGGCTACCGTAGTGACGCTCGACCAGGCCCGTCGGCGGCTCACCCATCCCGTTCCAGCCGAAGAAGCCGACGCCGAGGCACCACCCCTGCCGCGCGAAACCGCCCTGCTCGTTGACGGCGAAGTGCCCTTAGACCAAGCCGCCTCGGGCCGCACGCCGCAGCCGGGGCCGCCCAGGCCCGATGGCTCTTTCGACCCCCATCGCGGCCGCGGGCTGTGGGGCAACGAGCACGGCCCCGTGACGCCCACGCCTGCCGACGAAGCGTTTGATACCGAGACAAGTGAGAGCGCTTCTTCTTCTGGTGACACAAGGATAGATAGTCTCAGAGGAAGTTCTCCTTTTGGAGACGCCATGCCAGATGCTCGTTACACGTCCTTAGGATTTACAATTGGTATGTTTGGCATATTTTGGACTGGCAGCATAGATTTGGTCATTGTACCTGGCAAAGAAATTGGCATATTCTATTCACCCCGAGATGTGAACTCACCCGCTGAACTCAAGGCGCGGTACCTCACCGACGACGCGTATGGCGTAACGCCACAAATGGGATTTTCTGTGGTAAAAGGTCTGTTGTGGGGAGACATTTTTCAACAGGAGGGGGTCTCTGCTTACGAAGGGCCGTTCATGTATACAGGAGGAGGAGGGGCAATGTTGACGGGAGAAGCTTTTACTTCTGCCGATGAAGCTACTGGGAATATTACCAACGAAATAATTGGCGCAGGCACAGGTATCTCGGTAAGCGTGCCTTCTGTAGAGGCACATGATTATGTTACTAAATCAAAACTTTTATTCAAGTTCTCTTTCCCATGGAAGTAAACAGGAGAGCGCAATGCGATTCTCACTGAGGGACATTGTTATCTTTGCTACAGTTGCTTTACTGGCAATGTTCATAGCAGCAATTTTGTTGGTTGTGGCAGCAGGGGGATATTCCTCACTTTCTTCACTGCGTCCTTCTTCTGCCCCACACCCGCCTGCGGCATTGTGGTCTGTAGATACAGAAGAGAAGGTACTTGCTGTTAGTACTGCGGGAGATCTGGTTTTTGTTTCCACCTCCCAGAGCGCCCGTGCGCTAAACCTCAACACAGGGGAAGAGATATGGCGTTTTCCTCGTTACACAGGGCAAAATATAGCGCCTTTAT
>JALVXO010000195.1 GCA_027022775.1 Campylobacteraceae bacterium | reverse complement strand
TGGAGGTGAGACTTTAGTCTCACTTGTGCTTTGCACTCTCTTTGAGAAAAATATTACCAATAAATGGTAATAACAAGATGAGGCTAAAGCCTCATTTCCGTTGTTTTCTAAGTTTTTGCGCACTCTCGCTTTCGCGGGGATGACAATGAAACACAACATCGTCAACCAATTAAGCTTAAATAATTTTCAAGCTATTTATATCAAAACTTATATTGTGTTGTCAAGGATTTTAGCGAAAAATTCTTTAAATAGGAGTAATTTTGTCTGAATTGGTAAAAAAATATGTAAATTTGAGTTAATAAATTAGCTTTTTATAAAAGGATTTATAATCTTTAAACTGTTTTCAATTATTTGACTGTGTTGCATGTCTTCACTGTATAAAACGGTGCAATTATTTTCAAGTGCTGTTGCCAGAATTAAAGAATCATAATATTGAAGTTTATACTTTTCTTTAATTTCAAGCGCTTTTAATTGTGTGTTTAAGGTAAAACTGGCTATTTTAAAATTACTCTCCAGTTCTAACATTACTCTTTTTATACTTGCAGTATCTAACTGAAATTTTTTAAAAAGTATATTTGTAACTTCATTTATAACCTGAGTAGATACAATTATTTCATCAAGAGAAAATATAAGCTCATTAGCAGTTAAGCTTTTATCCAACTCATGCTTGAATATGAATATATTATAATATTTGAATCGAAAAACACTCTATATTTCATGAGCCTCTTCTCTATTAAATTTAAACTCTTTAGTATCGATAGATATTGCGCTCATTTTTTTTCTTTTGAAGCTGTTTTTATTTTTATTATCAACGTAAACAATAAGTAATTTTACATTTTTTTTGTATTGCAGCTCTTTATACTCTTTAGGGATACGGACAATTCCGTTTTTTATATCTGTTTCAAATTCAACCGCTTGCATTTACTCTTCCTTTCATTAACGAATTTATAACAATTATACCATAAAATAAAAAATTTTCAATCTGTAGAAATTGGATTTAAAAGCTTACTAGAGAAAGAAAGAGCATCCTAGCTATTTTAATATTAAAAAATATACTAAAAATTCTTCGCATTTTTGAATTCTGCTACTTCGGTATCTACCATCGCATCTATCATTCTAATATATAAATCGTTTATTAAATTCGGCGAAAGCCCTAGTTCTATTGCGCGGCCTCTCATTCTTGTTATTATATCATCTATTCTATCTTTTGCTTTAATTTCATCTATAGAGTTTTTAAAGTGTGCAATCTGTTTAATATATGCATTTCTTGCGGCTATTAACTCTACAATTTTATCATCTATTTTATCAATTTCTGCTCTGGCTTCCTCTAAAGTGTTGCACTTTTTAATATCCATACAATTGCCCCTTTTAAGAGAATTTATAAAATTATACCATTTTTAAAAGAGACTTACTAACTTTTTAGATAAAATATGAAAAATTCTTTCTAAAGGTTACAAATGGGCAAAGGCTGTAAAAAAGTTTACATCACTACACCTATCTATTATGTTAATGATGTTCCGCATATTGGGCATGCATACACTACTATTATAGCTGATACTCTCGCAATTTACTCTAGAATGGCGGGGCTGGATACCTTCTTTTTAACAGGAACAGATGAGCATGGGCAAAAGATTGAGCAGGCTGCAAAGCAAAGAGGCAAAACGCCGCAAGAGTATGCCGATGAGATTAGCTCTAAATTTAGGGAGCTTTGGGACTATTTTGGCATAACTTACGATAAATTCATAAGAACCACCGACGATTATCATAAAATCGGTGTCCAAAAAGCATTCGAAAAAATGTATGAAAAAGGCGATATTTACAAAGGAACTTACAAAGGGCACTACTGCATAAGCTGCGAAACATTCTTTACCGATACGCAGATAGTTGACGGCGAACTCTGCCCC
>JALVXO010000194.1 GCA_027022775.1 Campylobacteraceae bacterium | reverse complement strand
TGTTGATATTATTAAAATCTCTTTAATTCCCGCTAACATTAAAACAGATAAAGGATAATAGACCATCGGTTTGTCATATATAGGAAGCAGCTGTTTTGAAACCCCTTTAGTAATTGGCCAAAGCCTTGTACCGCTTCCGCCTGCTAAAACTATCGCTTTCAAATTATTGCCTTTGTCTTAAAATTAATCCTTATTATAATATAAAAGTGCTAATTAACCAATGAAAAGCCATTAAAGTATTAAACTTTCGTTATGCTTTTTTTATAACACCATATAATGATTATAAAATAATATTTTTAAAAAATCAAAATAATTTTTCCTTAAAAAAAGATTAAAAGTATAATCATTTTTATAGATTTAATTCCAATTAATGGCTGTAGAATTTTCACTTAAATTATGATTACCAACCAAATGCCCATAAGTAAAGATTTTGCAGATTTAAAACACAAATATAAAATTAATAAAACAATGTATATCAATTGTGTATTATATTGTAACTGCCGATAGCTCTATTGCAATATCACTCTGCATAACTTTACAAATTTTATTTTTACATAGGTGCCTTTAAAAGTAGATAGGGGTTGAAAATTTACTATTTATTCATCTGCTTTACAATTTTACAAATTAAAGACCTTGAAACACCAAGATAATGTGCGATTTTTGCTTGGGTGTATCCATCTTTTAAAACACTCTTTATTGCTTCATTCCTATTGCTGTTTTCAAAATGCTCTTTTAAAGTTTTTTGAAAAACTGGTTTTTTGGCATTATTAACCATAACGCTTTTTTGCTTTTTAATCTCTTCTAATATATTCAACTCCTTGTCATTTAACTTTGCCCCGATTAACTCTTGAATATTTTTATATTTTAACTCTTTGAGCAATTTAGGTTCTAATGCACAAGGTATCGGCTCTTTGTTATTTGCAATTACAGAGCCTAAAGTATAGGGATAATCTTTTATATCGCTTATAATTCTTGCTTCTATTGGATTTTGCTCAATATATCGTATTAAAGTGTAGTAGTAGTTTTTATTTGCAACATAACGGGAGTACCCCCCCTTTTTTTCAATGCCATTAAGTCAAGCACGAAAGTATCCATTTTTTGGTAAAAAGTTTAAAGCATAAAGCTAAAAGTCAACCACCTCGTCATTCCCGCGAAAGCGGGAATCCACATATATTGTAATCAGAATGTCTGGATTCCCTGCTATTTTGGTTTTTTAAACCGTGGATTCATTCAGAAAACAGACAACAGATAACGGAAAACGGCAATAAAAAATATATATGCAGTTTTCTGTTTTCCGCTTTCAGTTTTCTGCACGGAATGACGGGATGCTTTCTTTATTGGCTTTTATCCAATAAATGAATATATCAATCCTTAACTTAATGGCAATGACCCCCCCCTTGCCAAAAATGCCCCGAACGGTTATATTTTTTATTGGCATAAATTGCGTAATTAGAGTTAATATGTTTCATAAAAAGCGAGATATTTCTTGCTTTTGTCTCAACTAAAAGATGAAAATGGTTGCTCATTAAGCATTAATCATGCAAAATAACTTAATAAAGTCTGCATGCTTTGCAAACAATTTTTAAAAAGGTATCATAATCATTTTCATTTTTAAAAATACTGCTTTTATTCACTCCGCGGTTAATCACATGATGAAATCCTGCCAACTCTATTCAGGGCTTTCTTGGCATTTGTATTCCCTTTTTTAGGAAATTATATCATAATTTTAGTAAATTTTAACGCTGACCCCTTGACATGAGCCCCCCTTTTTTTGCTTTTATTTGATACAATATTAATAAAAATTAACAAGGAGTAAAATGCATAGCGTAATAGCAAAAACTTTTACACCGTTTTATGATGAGATAGAAGACAGGATAAAATTAATAGTAAATTATCAAAATTTTAACAACCGGGTAGATTTAATGATTACAAGAAAATTTATTATTAAACTTATTCCCTCTTTGGAAGAATTTTACAGTTTGTATTATAAGAATAGTATTAATACAGTTAATAATGACTCAAATAAGTTTTTTTCTCCAACACAAATTGAAGATATTTCTCTTTATCAAAAAGAGAATTTACTGTTAACAGAAGTAAATGTAAATTTTAATAATGGAATAACAAATATGGAATTTAAAACATCATCTGTAACAGTAGTATCTGCATTTAATCAGCAAACATTACACGCTTTTATATCGAATTTAAAAAACAGCATACCTAAAATAGGCTGGGGGATTGGGTTTTAAACTGTAATTTTATATTTCTATTTAATAAATTAAGTTTTTTTTAATTCTAAATAAAGACAAATAAATCTTAATTTTATTCTGGCACTTTTTTTTAAAAAAATATTCCGATTAACTTTTTTTTAAGAGATATTAGCATATAATTACATTAAAGGATTATTTTGGGTAGAAAATATAGGGTTTTTATAGCAAATTTACCTTTTTTAGTACTGTTAGAGAGTATTGACGGTTTAACTCTTTATAAGGAAAAAGAAGATTATAATTATTTTTTGTATTTAATAAAAGAGTTAAGCAAAAAATATCTTTTTGATATTCACGCTTATGTATTGCTTGAAAATTCTGTCTATTTTTTAGGAACACCAAAAGGTGCAGAGAGTTTAGTTAAATTTATGCAAAGCATAGCAAGAGCTTATTCAACATACTACAATAAAAAATATAACAGAAAAGGAACTATATGGGCAAGCAGATATAAAGCAAGTTTAATAGAAGAGAGGCTTTATCTTTTAGATGCAATGGTTTTTGTAGAATCTAAGCCTGAAAATGCTTCTTTTTATCCATATAGCAGCATAGGTAAAAATCTTTTAAATAAAAAAAACGACTTTATAGTTGAACATAGAATTTATAAAGAGTTAGGAGATACAGAGAATGAAAGAGTACACAACTATTCAGCTGTTTTTAACAATAGATTAAATAGTATTAGCCAATTTGATTTTATTCAAAAAAGTTTAGAAAAACAGCTGGTTATTGGAAGTTTATCTTTTGTAAAAAAGATAGAAGAGGCAATAGGTAAAACATTGAGGGCAAAAAAAAGAGGCAGACCTAGAAAAAATCAAAAGAAGGATGAAAAAATGTACAGCAAACTGACGGTTTTAGACAAAGAAAAACATGCAGAGTTAAAATTAAAAGAGATGCAAGATTTAAATTTTGCAAAAGATTTAAGTTTTTGCCCGGTTACCGCTAAAGAAGCGGAACTGGTTGCGCAACTATTTCCGGTAGTATTCACCGGCGGTGAAAACAGTTTTTTAATTGCTCTTTTATCATTAGGAAATGGAAACCTGGCAATTAATAAAGAAGGGAAGTGGATAAGCAATTATATACCGCTGTTTTTACGAAAATATCCTTTCGCACTGGGCAAAGCAGATGGCGGTGAAAGCAATCAAAAAGTTATACTAATAGATGAGAATTCTAACCTGTTTTCGACAACAGAAGGTCATAGCCTGTTTACAGAAGAGAAAGAAGCAACCGAAGTTTTAAAAAATGCTATTAAATTTTTAACAGTTTATGATAATGACATGGCATTAACAAACAGTATTATTAAAGATATTAACGACAGCGGCATATTGGTAGAAAGAGAAATTACAGTCCAAGAGGGCGACGAGAAAAAAGTACTGGTAAAAGGGTTTAAAGTAGTTGACAGGGAAAAGCTAAACAGCTTAAGCGATGAGAAATTGGCAGACTGGGCAAGAAGGGGTATTATCTATTTTATAGAGATACATTTAAAATCTTTAAATAATATAGAAAATCTGTTTAAATTAATGACACAAAAAGAGCAGCAGTAAAGTAAGGAAATGAAACAAAAAAATAAAAAATTAATCGAAAGCAGTTTGGAAAAAGTTTTAAAAAGAACCAGAAAATGGTTTTTTTATGCCGGCGTGTTTAGTCTGTTTATTAATATACTTATGCTTGTTCCATCTTTTTATATGTTACAGGTGTACGACAGGGTTATGCAGAGCAGAAGTTTAGAAACTTTGTTACTGCTAACATTGCTTGTAGCATTTTTATTCTTTACTATGGGGCTTTTGCAGATTATCCGCTCCAGAGTGCTTGTAAGAATATCAAACAGGATAGATATGGATTTAAACGGCAAAATATATGATGCCATTTTTGAATTGGCAAGATTACAGCCAGGCAGAATATCCGGCTCTCCAATAACAGATTTGACAAAATTAAGACAATTTATGAGCGGGAACGGTGTTTTTGCCCTGTTTGATGCACCTTGGTTTCCTATATACCTTTTAGTAATGTATATTTTTAGCCCCTTATTAGCAGCTTTTACAATATTTGCAGCAATTGTAATTTTTACAATTACCATCATTAATGAAAGAACTACCAAAACCGGACTTGAAAAAGCAAACAGTTTAAATAATCAATCTATGTCTTTTTTAAATAAAAATATTCAAAATGCCGAAATTATTCATGCGCTTGGCATGAATGAATCTATTAAAAAGAGATGGCATCAAAAACATTTAAAATTTTTGCATCTTCAATCTACTACAAGCGACATTGCAGGCAAATGGTCAAATACGAGTAGAACTTTGCGCCAGTTTTTCCAATCTTTAACTTATGGTATAGGTGCATACTTGGCAATAAAAGGGGCAATATCTCCAGGAACTATTATTGCTGGAGCTGTATTAATGGGCAGAGCTTTAGCTCCGTTAGACCTTTTAACAGCATCTTGGAAAGGTTTTGCAGAGGCAAGAGGCGCTTATGAAAGATTAAATAATCTTTTAAAAGAGTTTCATGAAAAAGAAGAGACTATGGATCTTCCTCCTCCAAAAGGTAATGTTAGCGTAGAAAGAGTAGTAGTGGCTCCACCGCTTGCAAACACTCCTGTAATAAAGGGAATAAGTATGCAGATACCAAAAGGGAGTGTTTTGGGAATTATAGGTCCAAGCGGAAGCGGAAAATCTACTTTGGTTAGAGCTATGCTTGGAGTTTGGCCTCTATTAAATGGGGTGGTTAGATTAGATGGCGCTGATATACATAAGTGGGATAGTCAAAAATTAGGCCCCTATTTAGGGTATCTGCCGCAAGATATTGAACTCTTTGAGGGAACAATTGCAGAAAATATTGCACGATTTGGCGAAGTGGACTCTAAAAAAGTAGTAGAGGCTGCTCAGATTGCAGGGGTCCATGAGATGATTCTTAAATTTCCGAAAGGATACGATACTCCAATAGGCCCTGGAGGAATAGGCTTATCCGGCGGGCAAAGACAAAGAATCGGTTTAGCAAGGGCTATATATGGCAATCCTGTTTTTGTAGTGCTGGATGAGCCAAATTCAAATTTAGACAGAGAAGGAGAAGTTGCGCTTGCCAATATGGTTAAGTATTTAAAATCTGCCGGAACGACAGTGGTAATTATTTCACATAAAACAGATATACTTTTAATTACAGATTTAATTGCAGTTTTAAAAGACGGCTTGCTTGCAATGTATGGCAACAGCAGCGAAGTGCTGGTTAAACTGGGTATTGCAAAAGTGCAGCCCAAGCAGGTAAAAAAAGAGAACCAGCCAAAAATATCTTTGGATAAGCCAAACAGTTAAGGATAGAAATGAAAGAGTTAGAAAAAAAAGAGCCAATAGAAATTCCGCCGCATGATCCAAGCTCTATTATACGTTTTGGGATTATATTCCTTATTATTGTGTTTGGAATTTTAGGCGGATGGATGGCTTATGCCCCTTTGGCTGCCAGTTCGGTTGCGTCTGGAAAAGTTGTAATGGGCGGAGTTAAGAGAAAAGTTCAACATATTGACGGCGGAAGGGTTAAAAAAATTTATGTTCAAGACGGCGATTATGTTAAAAAAGGGGATATTTTAATTAAGCTTGATGACGCACAGATTAAAGAGATGCTAAAAAACTTAAAATCTGAATATCAAAGAGCTCTTGCCAAGAGAGCTAGATTACAAGCCGAGCTGGACAATAATGAGAGCATAGAGTTTCCTGATGGCATTAGCAATGAGTATATAGAAAACCAGCAAAGAATATTTAAAACCAGAAAAAAATCTTTGCAAGACCAAGATATAATAAGCCAAAAAAGAGTTATGCAGTCAAAAAAACAGATTAGCGCTTTAGAGGCTCTTATTAATTCTAATACAAAAAGGCTTAAAGATGCATCTAAACTGTTAGCCGAACAAGAGGTTTTATTTAAGCAAAAATTGATCAGCAAAACAAAAATCGAAGATTTAAAAAAAGAAATTAACGGTTTAAAAGGGGATATTGCAAGCAAACAGGCAGATATTGCCAGATTAAAAGAGAAAATTAATGAAATTCAGACACAACAGTTTTTAAGCAAAAAAAAGTTTAAAGAGGATGTTTTAAACCAGCTGGTAAAGACCCAGTCTGATATAGATAATTTAAAAGCAAAAATAGCAATGAATGAAGAAAAATTAAAAAGAACAGAGATTAAAGCCCCAATTGGCGGAACAATTGTCGATTTAAAAGTTCATACCGTCGGCGATGTTATTAAACCAGGGGCTGATATATTGGAGATAGTTCCCGATAATTACGAACCGCTGATTGTTGCTTATGTTAATTTAAAAGATATAGATAAAGTAAAAATAGGGCAAGAGTGTAAAATATCATTTCCATCTTTTGATATGAGAAATATGCAGCCAATAAAAGGAAAAGTTGTCTATATTTCTGCTGATACTGTAGAAAACAGAAAATTAAAAGGGTCATTTTATGAAGCAAAAATAAAATTGACAAAAGAGGGGAAAAAGGAGCTTGAAGATAATAAACTTGCTCTGGTTTCAGGAATGCCTGCTGTTGTAATGATAAATATCGGCAACAGAACAGCGCTTGAGTACTTTATTAAACCATTTAAAGATATGTTTAGAAAGAGTTTCAATGAAGAGTAAAATTTTAATTTTCATACTGTTTGCAGGATTTATACAAGCAAAAGAGCTGTTAACTATATCTAAAGCGTACAGATACGGTTTGTCGAATGCGAATCATATTAAATCATCTATTTATCAATATAAAGCTATGCAAGAGAGAATTAAGCAGCAAGAGTCATATCTGTACCCTCATATAAATCTCTCTGCCAGCATAAATAAAACGTACAGCAAAACAAAGCAGAGCAACAGCCTGTACTATAAAGCGCACAGAAGAATACTTACAAAAAGCATCTCTCTTGATTTTACGCAAGTTCTTTATGATCCGGCACAGATAAAAAGAGTAGAAGTGCAAAGAAAGCAGACAGAGCTTTTCTTTATTAAAACCGCTATAATAAAGCAAAATTTCGCAACAGATGTTTTAAAAAACTATTTAGATGCAATAAAATCAAAAAACAGATTGTCTCTTTTAAAATCTTATATAAGTTATTACAGCAACCTGTATAAATTAGTTAAGCAGCAGGTAAAAATGGAACTTGCTACGCAAATGGATTTATTGGATATTGAAACCAAACTTGAAACAGTAAAAATTCAGTTAAAAAAAGAGAAAGAGCTGCTAAAATCTTATAAAAAGAGTTTAACCTACTTAACAGGAATTAAAAACTTTTATCTTCCATCTGGAAAAATAAGACATGTTTCTGCTTCTTTAATAGCTAAAATGGAAAACAGTGTTAAATATTTTACGGCAAAAAACAGCAATTTGCAGTACCAACAGGCAAAAAAAGGCATAGAGCTTTCACAAAAACAGATAGAAGAGGCAAGAAGCGAAAGATGGCCTAAAATTACACTACAGGCAAATTATACAAAAAACTTCTCTTCTAGCGAAGTGGTTTACGACCATACTAAAAGCTTATCTTTAAAATTGACTATGCCGCTTTATGACGGAGGATTAATCAGCTCAAAAATAGAAGAGGCAAAACTTAACAAATTTGCAGCTATAGAAGATTTAAAAAAGATAGAAAAAGATTTAGATATTAATTATGAACAAGAGCTGGCTAATTTTAAAGCTTTGGCAGAATCGGTTAAAATGTATAAAAAAGTATATAAAAAGACACAATTATATTATAAGTTGGCAAAAGAAGGGTATAAACAGAATATAAAAAGCATAGTAGATGTTTATGAAGCAAAAACACAATTACATGAAAGTAAATTCAAATATATGCAAAATTTATACGATTTACTTACATCTTATGTTAAACTTTTAATTATAACCAACAATATGGATAAGTTGTATTTAGTTGATAAAATAATAAAATAGAGGTGCAGTTTGAAAAAAGCGGTAATAACAGGAATAACAGGGCAAGATGGAGCTTATTTAGCAGAGCTTCTTTTAAAAAAGGGTTATGAGGTTTACGGAACTTTCAGGCGGACTGCTTCGGTCAATTTTTGGCGGATTAAAGAGCTTGGGATTGATAAAGATGAGCAGTTGCATCTTGTAGAGTTTGATTTGACCGACCAGTCAAATGCGATAAGAATGGTAAGCGAAATTGAGCCTGATGAAATTTATAATTTGGCGGCGCAAAGTTTTGTCGGGGTTAGTTTTGAACAGCCTATTGCAACAGCAAATATTACTGGTCTTGGGGCTTTGCATCTGCTTGAAGCGATTAGAATAGTCAATCCTAAAATTAAATTTTATCAAGCTTCAACTTCTGAAATGTTTGGCAAGGTTCAAGAG
>JALVXO010000193.1:5938-8605 GCA_027022775.1 Campylobacteraceae bacterium | reverse complement strand
AATTAAAACTATTAATATTCTCATTTTTAGCCTCCTTATACTAAAATTGCTTTATTTACACTATTTATTCCATATTGACAAAACTCTTTAACCTCTGCCTTTTTGGCTCTTTCTTCTTTGATTTGAGATACAATCTCTTGCAATTTTGATTGTATCTCATCTTTAACCGCTTTTTTACCACCCCTTTTTCAGTTAAAGCCTGCGTCTTGCGCTTACGGGCGATAAAGTCTGCAAATATAGACAGTAAGTCGAGCTTAATATCTTCTTTCTCAAGCTCTTCTTGCAACTCTAACAAGTAAGCTTCAAGAGCCTCTTGCACCTTTCTATACTCTAGCTCTTGCATAGTTTCGATACCGTTTCTAACAGTATCTTTAGCTTCTTGCAAGAGCTTTTCGGGTTGCATTAGCTCTTTTTTGGTAGCATCTAAAGAAGCGGTAAGAGATTTGCGGGTGCTGGACATCCAGCGATGAAGAACGGTAAGCAGCTCCTGCCCGTCTTTGAGCTGTTGAAGTGTGCCGTGTGCGACCACCTCATCAGCCCAATTGCGAGCCATTTCAGAGAGTTTAAGCACTTCCCCAGCGTTATGCTGGATAGTGCCGCCGTTAAAGTTTAACTTAAAAGGAACAATAGAGTATTTACCCTCTTTATTTTCCTTTTTTATAAGAGTGTAAAACTCTTCTGCTTTAACCCCTGCGGTATCCGCAAGGGGAACTAAAAAATCATTTGCTTTCATTAATTCTCCTTTACTTTGATTATAAAGCTTGGGGATATCCCCTTATCTTTATACCAGCTCTCTATATGCCATTTGGCAAATTCATCCTTTACCAAAAGGACATTTGCCCCGTATCTCTTCATTACTGCATCGTATCTGCTGTATGGCAGTCCAATGCGACCGCTGCCGCTACTTACCTTTTTCCCGTCAACAATAATATCATAGGTGTATATGCCTATATTGTTGTATGGGATACCATTCCCATTAGAATATTTGGTAGTATCTACTACCTCTAATTTTGTTGCTTTTTTAACAATTCTAATCATTCTAACTCCTTAACATCTAATATATTCAATTATACCAAATGCTAACAAAAATAACAATTAAAATAACAATATCTGCTAGAATTATTTACAAGTGCTACTAGAAGTTACATAAAGAAGTCGTAAAAATTCTCTTCTGCTATAAGTTTAAGTTTACGGTTAATTTCTTTGGAGAGTTCGATTTTTGTGTAGTTTGGCTGGTCGGCGAATTTATGGCAACTTTGGCAAAGTAGGGCGGCTCTTCTGTCATCACGCCTGTATCCTCTATCAGCGTGGGCAAAGTCTTGTGCGGCTAATCCACCGCTAAAAAGTGTTCCTATTCTAATCATACTTTCGCCCACTTCGGTTTTTGCTTTTTAATAGAAAAATTAATCTTCTTACCGTGCAACAGATAATCTACAACCACCTGACCCATTTTTGCAGATGTGCGAAAAACTTCTCGGCTGTGATGCGGAGATAATATCTCAATCACAGTATTATAAAGCCTTTCACACTTTTCGGCTATTAAAATACTATCCAAATCATTTTTAGGCAGTCTTGCACCAACATACAAAGCAGTAACTAAGACAATATATTCATCATCTTGATTTAAATCAAGAATTTGTGCGAATATATCATCTACCTCTTTGCCAATAGTTTTAGCTTCTGTTTGATTGGCTGAGTTGCGAACCTTATAGATAACATCTTTAAAGAGTTTAGCAATATCTAGCACAGTTACTAAAGAGTCTTTAAAGTTGTCATCTTTTCTAATAAGTTTTTCAGCTTTCTTAAAGTTAGTTACTATCAAATCAGCATTAACTTTACTACTAGTAAATAAATCATTAATGCCAAGTTGCAGTAATCCTGCTAGTGCAATTAAATACTTTTTGTTCATTTAAGCATCTCCATAAACTTTAAATGTAAGCAATTATCTTTATGTTTAGAGCCTTTGTAGCTCCCGCAAAATCTACACATAGGTTTAATTTCGGGATATGGTTGCTCATACGGTTTTTTAAAATATTCCCCAAACTCTGCATCAATGTTGTTAAAAATTTTCTCAATTATTTTAATTGCATCTATGCTGTCTATATGCGGAGTCCCACTATCTACACAACTCCAATTTTCTATTTCTTGTATTGCTTCTTGTCTAGTCATATTCAACCTTTTTCTTACATTCGCTATCATATTCAACGGGTTTCCGCCAAAATACTTTTTTAGTTCCTCATTTGTCAAATCTTCCGCATATCTTTAAAATAGAAGATTATCATCCGTCTTTAAAACCAGCTCTAATAACCTATTATCTTCAAACTTGTTCCCGACAACCTCGATAGATATACCACTACTCTCTATTTGTGTATATGCACATATATGGCGTGAGCTGAATTTTATTCCCTCTTCATAAACACTTAATACCTCATCGTTAATCAACTCATATCCATAGTTAAATTCTACTAGAAACAGGTCATTATCGGTTGAAATTTCGTAATATTGCTCCAGCCCTTTAACTCTTGCAATATCCCCCTCATAAATCTCTTTACCGTTTTTGTCTTTTATGCCTGTAAACTGCGAAAGAGTATTTCTGTTGGAATACCCGCCTTGTATCATTTTAAAGAAGTATGCAAGTCCATATATTCGCTTGTCATAATTTACTTC
>JALVXO010000193.1:0-5838 GCA_027022775.1 Campylobacteraceae bacterium | reverse complement strand
AACATTGCTAACTCCCTAATTAAATTTTTAGCTACTCTTGCTATAAGCCTGAAAACAGTTTAAAATTTTTAGCTATAAAAGAACCACAAACCTTTGCCCCATAATCGTCAAAATAAGGATAGTCAAAAATACAATACTCCACACCTTCCTTCTCTTTGTTAAACCATTTGCAATTTTGACATCTCTCTAGTGGTTTTCTATTTTCTACTTTTTTCATCGTCTTAAAACCTGTTTACCTTATTTTTCAATAAGCCTTTAACATCTTTAGATACTTTTGGCACTACTAAAGTTTTTTTGGCTTTTTCTGCCCAAACATCATTTAACCTATCTATAAGCTCTTTATTTCTTGCAAGCTCGATAATTGTATAAATATCTTTGCTTACAGATTTAAGAGCTTTAACTTCTTGCTCTGTAAAAATAGGCGTTTTAGTCTCTTTATAAACTAAAACTTTGCCTAAATTTTCAAGAGTTATTAATTCTTTGGCACTTCTAACCATAGAATTGTGTTGTTCTATCCCAGAAGCAAAATTTTCAACTTTTTTTACTAAATCTAATACAAACCCTTGCTTATGTTCTAATTTTGCAAAAATGGCTTTATTTTGTTGCATTTTAGAGTATTTTTTGCTAATAGCTAGAAATTTTTGGTATGGAGTATAATATCTATACTCATCTTTTAAAATTTCGCTCTCCGCAAAATCAATAAAATCTTGCAAATTGATACTACTAACATAGCTATCGATTTTTGCAACCGATACTTTGCTTAACTCTTTAGCACCGAAAAGGTCTTTAATGTAGTTTATTAAATCTATCCTATTCATAATTACGCTCCTATAACTTCAGTATCTATTGTATCATCTTGCCCAAATAGGCTATCTTTCCACCTAAAATACTCTTCTACATCGCTATAATTGCTTTTACTGCTGCCATTACGATTAAGAGCATCTAAATTACCCTCTAAATATGCAAAGAGCCATTTATCAAGCCTAACTGCATAATTTTTATTTTCTGCTACATAAGCCGTGTATTGTTCTGCAATTAGCTCTAAATTGTTAGTGTCTAATTGTTTAAATGGCTCTCTGCTTGGATTTTTGTTTATTTTACTCTTAAAGGTAGATATTTTGTTTTGCTTAAATAGGTCTTGCAAAAGAGAAATGAAAAAATCAAAATTCTTTTTTTTAGTATTTTTTTTATTATAATTATTGGTATTATGATTAATATTGGTATTATAATATGTCGGATTTATTTCCGAGTTTTTTTCGGATTTATTTCCGAGTTCTTTCGGATTTATTTCCGAGTTTTTATCAAATTCGGATTTATTTCCGACATAGTAGCTTTTGCCTAATTTAGTTAATTGAATACAGTCTTTTTTACCTTGTTTTTTATAAAAAATCAGCCCCTTTTTAGCAAGATTTTTCAAATGTCTATAAACTGTATCCTCTTTCAAATTTAAGAGGGCAAGTTCTTCACAAATTTTTTGCCTTGCTACCCAATAAAACACTTCATTTTCTATTATAATAGGCTCTGCCCAAGTGGGGGATGCAGATAACAACCCTAAAATAATAGCTTCGTTTGTGTTTAGACCTAATTCTATTGCTTTTGGCTGGTTTATTGTTATGCTATATTGCATCTTGCCCCCCTAATTTATCTTTAAAAGTAGCTATAAAAGCCGCTTTAATAGTGCAAAATTCGTCAAGCTGGACACTATCAAGCTTGTTGATATAATATCGCTCTACCCTCTCTATTTGAGATTGTAAGTAATCCCAATTTGAGCCGTCAAAAGTCTGCCACACTTGCTTTAAATGATTTAGGGCTTTAGTGTGCTTTGGTAATGGTTTAATTTTACCGTTGCAGTAAACATTATAATAATACATAATAATATCCTTTTAAATTGATTAAAAGGCAACAGGAGAATAAGAAGTGGATAGAAGAACGCCAATTCTTGCTAGTTATCCTATTACCTTTACTAGACGACGCTATGTAGTGGTTAGCCCCAAAGGGGCAGGATAACCAGCAAAGGCTTGGCGTAGCCTAGTAAAGATAATATATAGCCAAAGTCTGCCAATCGCCAAAGCGACGGACAGCACTGCACCGACAGCGTAGAGCCGTAAGTGTTGGCTATACGCTATTATAGCATAAAATCCTTTAATAGATACTATACGATAGCACCTACTAAAAGATTTAAGCTAAATCGGCTTATTCTACCCCTCTACAAGAGCAGATAGAAACCGACGGGCGGAGCCGCCTAAAATAATGCATCTGCTAAAGATGTAGGTGTATAAGTCCCCTGCTTTAAGGCAAATATTTTTTCTACATCTTCAGCCTCAAGATTTGCTATTTTAATAAAATCTTCCCATTTTATTTTTTTTAGGAAATCTTTGTTGTAGGTGACAACGATTTTGTAGTTTCTTTCAAACGCAGTATTGTAAAATCTGTCTTTTATTGGTTCTCCTTCCCTCTCACACACAAAGAGGTTATTTTCTTTTTTAACCTTATTGTATATTTTTTTCAAAAACATCTCCTCTATAGTATCCCCTATTCCCAACAATGGATATTTATTTTTAATAAAGTTAGCATAATAACAAGAAGAAGTACATATTACAACTTTATTAAAATCTTTATCCACACTTTGATAATAAGGGAATAGGTAGAGGTCATAATTTGGAAAATGGTTTTCGTCCCCGTCGGGGACAAACCTAATTTCCAATTCCCCCTTTTTGTAGCTCTGATAGCTGCAATCTTCCAATACAACACAAAAAGTGCCTTTTGGCACTATAAACTTTTCCATGAATGAACCCAGCTTTTGTTCTATGAGTTCGTCTGCATTTTTTTTGGGGATAGGTGCTTCGTTATATCTCCTAAAATTACTCCATTTTAATTGACTATAAGGGAAGAAAACTTTCCCTTTTTTAATTGTTTTTGTTTCTTCCCCTTTTAATATTTTTTCCACTCTGTTTTTTTAAGTTTTATTTCCATATTAGCTCCTTTTTTCTATCTAAAAATAAAGCGGTCTCCCGCACCTCAAAGCCCACCTAAAAGAGCCGCCAGTAACAAGATTGTTAGCTGGGGCTTTAGGAGGGCGGCTAATACCAATAGGAGGTAGATTAATTGCATAACTTCCACCCCCAATTTTTAAAAAGGAAGTTATGCGTGCTAATATCTCTATCGTCTCCATCCTCGATAAAGATATTAGCAATTGCATTCCCACCAACAGGCTCTATTTTCATAAAAGAGCCACCAAGTAGAGCGTCAAAATGCTCTACAACCTTAATTTTGCCAGCAGCGTGGTTTCGTTCAATCCACTCTGCAACTTCTTTTTCACTGCCCTCCAAGAGAGTAAAACTCTTCTTGAGGGCAAAATTAATATTTTTTATTTTCATAGAAAAACTCCTGCCCGATTTTTACAACTCGGGCGTTTGAGAATTCTATAAATTCGTCCAAGTCGGCAGTTCTGTCGTAAATTCCATAACTGCCGACTCCATCAAAAATTTTATCCGCTGGGACAATGTATTTAAAAACATTGTCCGCCGTTCTCTCATACTCCCCTTTCCCCATAATGTAACAATTATGGGTGAGAAAGGCAAGTTCTTGGTCTGCCTCAACAACAAAATACTCGGGAGTATTATCGTCTGTATACTCCCAAGCTGCCAATTCGCCGTCATAGACGGCAACATTATCCATTGCCGCTTCTGCTTCTTCTGCAGAAGCATACTCGACACTTTTAGCTGGATAGATATTTATCATAGTATCTCCTTAACTAAAAATCACCGCCACCACCTCGAAACCTTCTTTAGGCGTGGCGTAAGTGTATTGGCTCGCCATATCTGCAAGCACCTCTTGCGGGATAGTTTTACCCGCCCTACTACCCAACCGACGCTCCCAATCTGCTGGTTTTTAAAGCAAATTGCTCTTTTGCTGTAACCAGCAGGGCAGCGCTCCAATTATTTTTTTTACATCACAATTATAACAAAAATAGCAACAAAATGCAAACAAAAATAGCAAAATGAGAGAAAAAAGAGAAAAATATTTTTATAGTGTGTAGTTTGGTTACACGGTGTTTTGAGGGTAAAATAATAGGGCGGGGCAAAAGATTAAATAATATGGCAGTTGTAAAGAGATTGTTTACTGCTGCGTAATGCGTAGCAGTCTGGAATGGATTGTGAAGCTCTGCCGAAAGTGCCATTAAATCGGTTTAGGTTCTGTTGATAGTAAATGCGAACACAAAGGTCAGCACGCCCCCGATTGCTCACAATTTCCGAACTTTTCAAAAATCTATTACCTTATACAGTAGTGTTCCAAAAAGAAACATTATTATAAAAAAATACCCAAAAGCAACCATATTTGACAAAATTAAGCAAATATGTCCTATAATATTGTTATAGATATTATTTTTTACAAAGGGGGGACAAAACTATAAAAGATTTAATACAATGCTTAAACAGCCCCTTATGTATGGAGAATATAAAAAATACTCCCGTGATTTTTTCAGATGCTTTAGCTAAAAACGATAAAATCTTAAAGATATACAAGCAAACAACCTTTAGTATGGCAGAGTTTCAAAATATATATAAGCAGCTTCTTGATATTAAAAGTAGAGGCGACAGGTATCATATTTTAAAAATACAAAGTATAAATCTTGAAAAGCTTGATAAAAATAGAAAGCAGATAGACGAATTAAATAGCTTAATACAAGGTAATAAATGTATCTTAAAGAATTAGGCATCCCATATATGGGCAGTAAAAGAAAATTGGCAAAAAAAATAGTTGATGAGATTTTAAATGCCAACCCAAATACAAAATATTTTTATGATTTGTTTGGTGGTGGCGGTGCTATTTCTTTTGAAGCTCTACAAAGAAAAAAAATTAAAAAAGTGTTTTATAATGAGTTAAACACTGGAGTAGTTGAGCTATTGCGAAAAATACAAAAAGATGGCGTAACAGATGAGTTTTTCAAGTGGGTAGATAGAGAAACTTTTAATAAACATAAAAACGATAACGATTGGCACGGCGGTTTACTTAAAACTTGCTGGAGTTTTGGGAATAATCAAAAGAATTATTTATTTGGCAGAGAAGTAGAACCTCTTAAAAAGTTAGCACACGAAATAGTGGTTTATAAAAATGAAAAATCTTTAAAAGAGTTAAGCAAAAAAATAGATTTAGAGCTTCCAAATAAACTTTTAGAACTAGATAAAACAAAAGCAAGACAACTGCTACAAAGAATTGTAAAGAAAGCAAAAAATGATAGATTTGAATTACAGCAATTAGAGCAATTAGAGCAATTAGAGCGATTAGAGCGATTAGAGCGATTAGAGCGATTAGAAATAAGCAATTTAAGTTATGATAAGGTTCAAATTGACACCCCAATAGAAGAAACAATAATTTACCTTGACCCGCCATATGAAAATACAGAAGAATATCAAGAGGGTGGCTTTAATCACAGAAAGCTAGAAGAGTGGATAGCTAGAAGCCCATACAAGATATATGTATCATCTTACAATTTTAATCTGTCTAAAATAGCAAGTTTTGAACATAGAAGCACACTATCGGCAACCGCAAATAATAAAGTTTATGAAAATCTTTACTGTAATAAAGAACACAAAGATTTAACAAGGTTATTTTAATGAATATCAAAAAACAAAAAAACCCATACCGCAGACTAAATACAGCACAGCAGATAGCCGATACAATAGGCTCTACACGCCAAAACATAGACAAGACATATTATAACCCGAACAAACCACATAAGCACGCAATGGGCAAAGCTTTATATATTGGTGTATTTGTTATTAGAAATGGTGTAACGATAGAGGAATTAGTGTTTATGGTGGACTTTATTAAGAA
>JALVXO010000192.1 GCA_027022775.1 Campylobacteraceae bacterium | reverse complement strand
CGGGTGATACAGTAAGAGTTGCTGTTAGAATTAAAGAGGGCAACAAAGAGCGTATCCAGAATTTTGAAGGTGTTTGCATCGCTATCAGAGGCGAAGGAACAGGCAAAACATTTAATGTAAGAAAAATCGGCGCTAACAATGTAGGCGTTGAGAGAATTTTCCCTCTTTACTCTGACAGTATCGAGAAAATCGAAGTGTTAAGAAGAGGTAAAGTTAGAAGAGCTAAACTGTTCTACTTAAGAAACTTAAGAGGAAAAGCGGCTAGAATTAAAGAGCTTCGCAAATAATTTTGGGCTTTGCCCTTAAACCTATGGAATTGTTAAAAAAACTTCTTAAAAAATTAAAACTCTTTTTAGAAACCTCTTTTGTTATTCTTTACATCGTTTTAGAAGAGTTAATCTGGGAGAGATTTGCCCAGCCGATATACCGCTATATTAAATACCTTAAACCTTTCGAAAAGCTTGAAAATATTTTAGCAAAAAGCAATAAATATGTTGTTTTGACTGTTTTTATTATTTCTCTGGTTGTTGGCGAAGGAATGGGGGTAATTTCGCCTATTATCGCTTTAAAAGGGTTTCCGGTTTTAGCTTTAATTGTTTATGGTTTAAAAATTGTAATTGCTGCATTTGCTTTTTGGGTTTTTAACTCTCAAAAAAAGCTTTTACTCTCATTTTCCTGGATAAATTACCTTTATGAAAAAATTATGCTTTTTGCAGAGTGGATTAAACAGACCCAGATTTACATAACTGTTATTAATAATGCCAAAAAGATTAAAATCTATCTCAAACTCAAATATATTGAATTTAAAAATTACATATTAAACAGGTTTTGGCGCTGATTTATGGATAAATATTCTGTTTTAAAACGGTATTTCGGGCATGAACGTTTTAGAGAATTGCAAGAAGAGGTTATAGATACTATCCTTTCACGCCAAGATTTGCTTTTGATACTTCCAACAGGCGGAGGCAAGTCTCTTTGTTACCAGCTGCCCTCTTTGCTTATGGGCGGCGTTACTGTTGTTATTTCACCCCTTTTAGCCCTTATGCACGATCAGGTAAGCGCCCTTAAAGCCGGCGGTATCAGTGCTGCAATGATAAGCTCTATGCAGACGCTGGATGAGATAAGACAGATAGAGAGCGATTTGCTAAACGGCCGCGTAAAGATGCTGTATGTTTCGCCAGAACGCTTTCAGAGCGAACACTTTTTAAACCTTTTAAAACATTTGAAAATCAACTTTTTTGTAATTGACGAAGCGCACTGCGTAAGCGCATGGGGGCATGAATTCAGGGAGGATTACAGAAAGCTCTCTTTAATTAAAGAGCTTTTTGCAGATGCAACAGTTGCGGCATTTACTGCAACTGCGACAAAAGAGGTTGAACAGGATATCATTTCGGCTTTAAAACTGCGCAGCCCAAAAGTGTTTAAAGGGCGGCTTTTTAGGGAAAATTTGACAATAAAAGCGATGCACCGCATTAAAGACGGCAAAGCCCAGCTTGTGGAATTTATAAAAAGCTTCGGGGGCGAAAGCGGCATTGTTTACACATTTACACGCAAATCCACCGAATCTGTAGCAGCATTTTTAAACAGCAAAGGGATAAAGGCAAAAGCTTTTCATGCCGGTTTAAGCAGCAGCGCAAAAGAGCAGACTTACAGAGAATTTATTGATGATGAGATAGAGGTTGTTGTTGCAACAATTGCTTTTGGAATGGGGATAGATAAAAGCAATATCCGCTTTGTTGCCCATCTAATGCTGCCAAAAACCATAGAGAATTACTATCAAGAGATAGGGCGCGCAGGAAGAGACGGGCTGGAGTCGCAGACACTTCTGCTTTTTGGCGCCAGCGATGTAGTGCAGCAGAGAGCCTTTATAGATGATTTGCCCGATAACGCTTACAAAAAAAACGCTTTTTACAAATTGAACCAAATGTATAAATTTGCAAACAGTCAGCAGTGCCGCCACCAATTTATAGCACAATATTTCGGTGACAATATTGAACCTTGCAAAAACAGGTGCGACAATTGCTTAGAACCTGAAAGAAACAGCATCGATATAACCCAAAATGCCCAAAAGCTGCTCTCTGCAATTTACCGCACAGGACAGAATTTCGGGCTGCACTATGTTGTGGATGTATTGCGCGGAATGAAAGAGCAGAAAATTTTAAAAAACGGGCACGACAGACTCTCTGTTTATGGAATCGGGCAGGATTTAAGCAAAAACGGATGGCTGAGCATCGGCGACAGGCTGCTTGAAATTGGAGCTGTAACAATTGGCGATTTTAGAGTTTATAAATTGACAAAAACCGGCATAGAAATCTTAAAAGGGTTAAAAAAAGTTACGATAAATGAAGATAGGCTGTCACTTAAAAAACAGAAAGCCAAAGCAAAAGCAAAAATAGATACTAGCGGGTACAATATAGAAATTTTCGAAAAATTAAGAGAGCTGCGGCTTAAAATTGCCAAAGAGAATGAAATACCGCCATATATTGTGTTTTCAGACAAAACTTTAAAAGAGATGAGCATAAAACTGCCCAAAACAAAAGAAGAGATGCTCCAAATAAACGGTGTTGGTGAAATTAAATACAAACGCTACGGTTCAGAGTTTTTGGAGCTTTTAACCCAAATTTTGCATTAGAAGTTGCATCAGATGCGTTGATGTTTGGCAGCAGGGTGCCGGAGAAAAACACAGCCGCACTTGGAAGGTGAGAAGCGTTAAGCAAAGGCAAACTGCTTTGCCTTTGTAGCTTCGAAACCGAAGCGTCCTAAGCGAAGCGAACCGCGGAGGCAAAAGCGTTAAGCAAAGGCAAACTGCAGGGACGCTATGCAAGAAAGATTGCGCAAAAAGTTCAGAAAATTTGCCTTAATCGTCATTCATAGCGTAGCGAAGAATCTATTTACTGCCGTTCTATAGAGATTCTTCGCTACGCTCAGAATGACTGAAATGGGTAGTTTTACAGAAATTTTAATTTTTAGCGCACTCTCAAGAGTGCATAAACACTTACTAGCTCACAGCTAAAAAGTTAAAGCAGTTTAACTTTTTTTAATGCTGTTGCTGTTTGTAGCTTCGAAACCGAAGCGTCCTAAGCGAAGCGAACCGCAAAGGCAAAGGCTTTACTACAATGCACATATTGCCAATGACCAATACATGGGATTGGCTAATGTAAATTTTGGGTTTAAGATTTTTAAAATTGGGTCTGCTGCTGTGCAATGCCAATCTAAAGGATTGAATAGATGAAACAAAACGATAAATTCTCCAAAAAAGCTAACAGTTACGATAAACTGGGTAGGCGTGCGGTTTTGGCCAAAGCGGCCGCAGGTAAAATAAAAGAGCAAATCGCCTTAAACAAAGATATGCATTTAATAGATTTCGGCTCTGGTACGGGGCTTTTGCTGGAGCAGTTTGCAAATGATGTTAAAAGAATTACCGCAATAGATATTTCGCCATCTATGAATGCGGTTTTAAAATCAAAAAACCTGCCGTGCGAATTGGATATTTTAGAAATTGATATAACTAAAACCGAACCCAATTTACAAGCTGATGGAATAATAAGCTCTATGACAGCACACCACATAAAAGATATTCAAAAACTTTTTAAAATATTTTACAAAATGCTAAAGCCAAATGGTTTTTTGGCAATTGCCGACTTAGACAAAGAAGACGGCAGTTTCCATGAAACAGATACCGGAGTGGAGCATTTTGGCTTTGAGAGGAAAGAGTTTGTAAAATTAGCAAAAGAGGCAGGTTTTAAAAACTGCAAAACTCAAGACCTTTACACAATTAAAAAGAGTTATGGCAATTTTGGCACATTTTTGTTAACTGCACACAAGCAATAAGCTAAAGCGCCGGGTTTTCGGGCAAATATGCATATCCGGTTTCTGGTTCTATTGCTATCGTAAACGGTTTTAATGACTTGTCTGCAAATTTAAAAGTTATTTTGCAAGTTTTTAACTGGTAACCAAAGTGGTTAGGTTTGTCGCTTCCCAAAAATGATTTATGAGGTCTTCCAAAACTGTCAAACCCTACATGTTTTACGGTTGTAGAGTCTGCTTTTCCATCTTCTTTATTTTTATAAATATTGCAAGATTTAAAAGTAACTTCATTAATGCCATATTTTTGTGTTATAAAAATATTTGGGCTGACCTGTTGCATTAAAGTATCGTTATTTTCTTCACTACCGCACTCTTCGTAAGTAGACCAAAAGGTATATTTTCCATTTGCTGGATCTACAGCAACTTCGCCTCTGTTAAGTTTGCCGTTTAAATTTTTTTCGCTATCGTCGCTGGTATCGGTTCCGATCATATAAAAAAGTCCTGTTTTATTTGCGCATTTATAAATTTGAAACCGCCAGTATGCCCTTTGCCATCTTGTATCGTTTCTTTGATGCTTTGTATCGTGCAGAGCTAAGTTTTGGGTGTAGCGTATCATTGTAAGCATGTGATTAATAGCTTCTGCGCGCGTATCTCGGTTTAATCTTGGCACGGTGTAAGAGGCTAAAATTCCCAAAACAACAACTACTATAATTAATTCCAGTAAACTAAAGCCTTTTCTTTTTTTCATATTTTTTGAATACTCCTTCTGTGATAAACTTGCCAAGGTACAAAATTTGTGTTTCCATTATATAGGCTTGGCTGCTGTATATCTTTATATTTTACATAAACATCAATAATTACAGATAAGGCATCTATATCGCTGTTATTAAGTTTTGCAGCAACATGGTTGCAGTTTTTTACATATCTTTCATTTCCAATGTAAGTTAACTCTACATGTACACGGTAGCCTCTGCCTACAGTCGGATCTGAACCGATGTCGGCATTTATTTCATTTAAGCAGGTGCCGCTGTTTTCTTTATCGTTGCCGCTTATAGCTAGAATTGCATATTCTGTATAGCTTCTTGCCAAAAGCCTGGCTTGTTCATTTTGAAACTGAATAGTTCCTTCTTTTGCAATAGATGTGCTTGCATAAAATATATAACTTGCTACTAAAGAGAGCAGCAGTATGACAAAAATTGCCATAATCATAGAAAAACCGCTTCTGAACTTTCTCATTTAAATACCACCTTCTCTTTGCAAATTGCTGCATTTTTTGTTGCACCAAATTTCTCTTTTACACATATTTTTATGTGTATTCTGTTTTCTGTTGCATAGGTTCTAAATACTGTAACATTTTTAACAAGCAAAGCAGATTTTGTATTGGCATCATTATACTCTTCATTTAACCATGGCCTAAAATCATATTTTAATGTTAAATCGAAAGTTTTCTCTTTATCGTTATAGTTTTCCGGAACTACTGCATAAGCGCTCCAAGCCAGCTTATAGTGTTCGGTTATTCTGCTTACTGGGCTTGTTAGGTTAAAATAGTATATATTGTTGCTGTCTTTGCCGTAATTTTGTATAACTGCCACTCCGCTGGCTGTGCCATGGTTGTAACCTACATTTGTATAGTCATAATTTCCGGGGAAAAATATGCCTACAGTTGAATTGCTTAAAGATGCATTATCATTAGAGAGTCGTTTAATTGTTTCATCTGCTATTGGCAGATAGCTTCCTGGCGTAAAAATTCTTGTATTTGTGCTTGTATCGATATTGCAAAAGCCGCTCCAGCCGGGCTGGTCAGATACAGTTCCTTCGATATCGGAGCCGTTTACCTCTTTTAGCATATCATTTGCTTCAAAACCGTCTTTGTCGTAACCTATCCACTCTAAAATATCATAATCATCATTTGCAGTTTGAATAGGTTTGAAATTTCCATTTATAGAGCTTTTTTTGATAATAGTATCTTTTAAAGCGTATTCAAGCCTATTTGAAATTTCTGTTAAAGCGATTTCGAGTTTTAGATTTGCTTTATTTACGGCATTTGCCTGGTTATAGCCTATATAGGTGTCAGCTATTAACCCTGTGGCAATATAAGAGACAATAGATAAAATAACTAGTGTTAAAATTATTTCTATTAGAGTAAAAGCTTTTCTCAAAATGTTTTCTCCTTAAGTTTGGAACTTCCAATATTGCATGAAAATGCCTGTAATACAACTTTTTCATTTTTAAATTTATCACTTGTTAATGTAACTACTATAGATTTAATATTAGAGGGCTGGCTGGTT
This sequence comes from Campylobacteraceae bacterium, assembly GCA_027022775.1. Lineage (GTDB taxonomy): Bacteria > Campylobacterota > Campylobacteria > Campylobacterales > Sulfurovaceae > JAADEQ01. The sequence continues at coordinate 2,535 of JALVXO010000192.1, read as the reverse complement.
CTTTTTGATAAATCAAAAGGATTATTGAAATTTACTGAGCTGGCATTAAAGCTGCTTATGGCGCCCAAACTGTCAGTAGGTACATCAGAAATATAATAGACATCGGTTTTAATATGGATAGTCTGGTCTTTATAATCCCCTTCTGTATCTACTATGGCGCTTTCTCTCTCTTTTAAATCGTAAGATGTGTTGTCTAAATCATCTATGTCATCCGGTACAGTTTCGTTGTCTAAACCAAATTTGTTTTGCGGAGTTGCACTTAAATATTCACCTGCCATATTGTGTGCAAATTTTCTAGGACTGCTAATCGAACCGCCCGGTCTGCGGTTGTGTGCAAAAAAATAAGCTGGCGATAAACTTCCGGTTTCTGGTGAATGGTGATGCGGATCTGGCATTGAAGGCATGCTTGGCGCTCCTGGCGTGCTGGATGAACCGCTGCCAGAACCTGGAAAAGAGGGTGCAGGCATTCCCGGAAATGTCATTAAAGGCGATTGCAAACCGGGTGTGTAGTTTGCAACTGTCAAAATAGGATTGCCATATTTTGGATCGGTGCAGTTTTCATCCCAAAATAGAGAAAGCGCCATATCTATGTGAGATGCAGCGCTGGAAATAGATTCTTGTGTAATAACCTGTCTTGATGCTTTAGAGGTTGTATTAAGCAGATTGGGCACCGACAGAAGCACAACCGCAATCACAATTATTGAAAAAATCAGCTCAATTAATGCTATACCTCTTTTCATATTATTGCCTTTCTACAATATATACACTTTACTTATTTTGTTGTATTGTTGTAATTATACGATAAAATTGCATTACTTTAGATTAATATATACAATTTGGAATATTTTAATTACATTTTTTTTACACTCATATTTATCTGTATTGCAAAATTGATTATAAACTTCATTTTGAATAATAAAATATGCTATAATTCGTTAAAAATTTCAAGGCAGACAAAATGTTTAAAAAGATTTCTTTAGCAGCGCTGTTGTTAATTCTATCGGGTTGCGCAACCAATAACAGCAGTGTAAATAGGATAAAAAATGCCGCTGTTTATACCGGTGATAAAAAAGTATATAACTCTATATATCAAGCTTTAACTGTTAACGATATTGATAAAGCAGATGACTACTATATTAAATTAAAAACCGATTACAGCTCTTCAAATTATCTTTATCCGGCGGCAATGTCGCTGGCTGTTGTTCACATGCATATTAATGAGAATATAATTGCAAATTTTTATCTCCAAGAAGCTTTACAGGCGAATCCTGGAAGTGATTTTGCAAAATTTCTGCTTGTTAAAAACCAGTTTCTTGCCGCTGCAAAAAACAGAAGAGACCAAAGTTATTTAAATAAAGCTTTAAAAGCTCTAGAAGTTAACAAAAATATTGTTACTGCAGAAGATGATATAGTAGCAGCAGAGAGTATGCTCTATAGAGTAAAAATAGACAAAGCTTATACCGATAAAGAGATTGGAGATTTATATAAAAGAATGAATAAAGAAGAAGCATACAGAAAGTATCAGCAAAAATTTATGGAACTGGGTGTAGATATTAATGAAGTTGCTAAACAGTAAAAACCCGCACAAAGCGGGATGTGTATTAATATAAACCGTACTTTCCGCCGTCTAGTTTTGTAATTACCCTCATGTTTCCGTCGATGTCATAAAATACAAAGAAGTTTTCGCCGCTCTCTTCAAGCATCATTTTTGCCTCTTCAAAATCTAAAGGTTTGTAAAGTTTCGGCTCTAGCTGAATTATATCATCTTCATCTTCTGCGGTTTGAGGCAGTGGTTCTTCGCCGTTATCCAACTTTTTGATACCTTCATTATTGTTATCTTTAATTTTGTCTGCATATCTTCTTAAATTCTTTTTTGCTCTCTCAAGAGCTAAATCGATTGCCGCATAAAGGTCTTTATCTCTTTGGGTGATAACCACAGTGTGTTTGTCTTTTACATTAATAACAAATTCAGCACTGAATTGACCCTTTTTATTATCACTTAAAACCATACTTGCAGAGATAATATCTAAATTATACTTTTTAATCGCTTCAAAAGCAGACTCTGCATAATTTTTAATTGGCTCGGTAAGCTCAAGGTTTTTGCCAACTATACTTGTGTTCATAATGTATCCTTTAAAATAAATTTAGCGGCCACCGCCACCTCTTCTTTAACAGTGCAATTATATCTTAAAATAGTATTAAAGTAAATAGCTATTTCAAAAAGAAATGAATTAAATATGTATCCATACAATGTTTATAAATAAAAGTAACAAGGTAAAAACAGTTAAGATTGCCCCAAATTTTACAGTTCTTGAAAAATCTGCAATATCTGCCATTTTATCGATGCCAAACTGTTTTAGTGTTAAAATAAAGCTTGCCAAACCGCTAATAGAACCCGCAAGCGCCAACCCTTGGGCGCCTAGCGGTTTAATTAGCAAAAATGCAAAAATTGCATAAGTTATGAGTGAAATTGTAGCAATTTTAGCCGCAATTGACTGCTGGTGGTGGGCGTATAGCCAAAGAGCAAAAAGTTTA
>JALVXO010000191.1 GCA_027022775.1 Campylobacteraceae bacterium | reverse complement strand
GGCACTGCCCCGTTGTGCACCCTCTATTTTGCATTACATACTTAATTGAGTTTTTAGAAAATTCATAAAGCTTTTTAAACAGTTCGCTTTTATACTTATCTTTATGATAAATTGCGTAAAAATTTCTTGTACATTTAAAGTTTTTAACATTTACCCTAAACAGTTTTCCGCTGTTTATTTCATTATGAACAGCCAGTATAGAGAGGCAAGTTACAGGCTTTTTGCTCATTAAAAGGCTTTTTATCGACTCAGTATGCCCAAGCTCTAAAAAGACATTTAAATTTACATTACCATAATTATCTTTAAGATAATTTAAAAAAATCTCCCTGGTACCGCTTCCCTGCTCTCTTAAAACCCATCTGTAGCCTGCTATCTCATTTAAAGTTACCTCTTTATCTTTAAGCTCTTCATTTGCTGTAACTATGACAAGTTCATCTTCGCCAATAACCTCTTTAATAATATCACTGTCGGTTGTGTTTCCTTCAATAAACCCCATATCGATTTTGCCATCTTTAACAAGGTTTACAATCTCTTTGGTATTGCCCTCTTTTAAATCGATTTTAACATTTGGGTATCGGTTCATATAATCACACACAATACTTGGAATTAAATAATCTATAATTGTGGTAGAAGCCCCTACTCTAATACTGCCTTTGCTCTCTACATTTTTAAATTCAGACTCTATATCGAGCAGTTTTTTGTAAATTGGCAAAACCGCTTCGTAAAAACTTCTTCCTATCTCATTTAAAATCAGTTTTTTATTAATTCTGTCAAACAGTTTACGCCCAAGTATTGTTTCTAACTCTTTTATAGACATAGAGACAGCTGATTGGCTAAGCCCTAACTCATTTGCTACTCGTGTCAAGTTTTGAGACTCAACAACATTTAAAAAAATCTCTATTTGTCTTAAAGAAATCTTCATAACTTACCTTGTTTTATATAATTATTTTTGATATGGTATCAAAAAAAAATTATATTTTTCTAAAAGTTATAAAAATTATTAAAATATAATCGTTTCATAAGCATAATAATAGTAAATTTGCCAAAACTACTCCCGCATTTAAGGAGAAACATGGCTATTTTACTAAACAGTAACATTGTTACAAAAACTAACACCGCTGTATTAAAAGAGATAGAACCGTTATTTGGCGAAGCTGTTAATTTAAATTCGGTTTCAAAAAGCAACCAGAAAATTTTAAAACTATATAAAGAAGCGGTTGATAAAATTTACAGAAGCATAGAAGCAAAAGATGAAGATGACATAATTTTTCTATCGAGTGCAAATGAAGCAGCATCGCAAATTTACCTCTCTATGTATCTGAACTACATTTTAACAGGCAGAAAAAACTCTATAATTCTTTTTAGCCGTGCAAACATAACGGAATTAAAACTTGCCAGATTTTTAGAGTCGCAAGGGTGCAGGGTTTATAGAATTCCAGCAACCATAGACGGCACAATCGATTTAGAAATTTTAAGAGAGTATATTAATTCAAAAACTGCGCTTGTAAGCGTGCCGATGGTTGATGAAGAGAGCGGAGTGATACAGCCTATAGAAGAGATTAGCGCAATGTGCAAAATGCAAAATGTGCCCCTTTTTTGCGATGCTACGCACGCAATCGGAAAAATTCCCGTAAGTGTGCAAAGGGATGAAGTATCTTATTTATGTTTTGACGGCAAAACAATAGGCGCGCCAAAAGATACCGCAGCACTGTATATAAATAAAGATGCTCCGCAGCTTCTGCCTTTAATTTACGCAGAAGATACCGAGCAGGGAGGATTAAGGGCAAATTTGGATCCGGTTAAAGTTATAGGTTTTGGCAAAGCTTTAGAAATTGCAATCGATGCTTTGGATTTTGACATAGAAGATGTGCGCGAACTTCGCGACTATTTAGAGACTGAACTTTTAAAAATAGATAA
>JALVXO010000190.1 GCA_027022775.1 Campylobacteraceae bacterium | reverse complement strand
CGTTTTCTTAACGCTTGCTCCCGAGCTTCGCGGTTTCGCTTCGCTTCACAACGCTTCGCTTTCGCAAGCTAAAAACGCAAAGAAATTTGCGTTTTCTTAACGCTTGCTCACATATACATTCCGCCGTTTACTTTTAGGGTTTCGCCGGTGATGTAGCTGGCTTGGTCGCTTAAGAGGAAGGCTACAGCCTCTGCTACCTCTTTTGGTTCTCCAAATCTCCCTAGCGGGATTTTTGCAATAAAGGCTTCTTTTACTTCATCTTTTAGCACATCTGTCATATCGGTTGCGATAAAGCCGGGTGTAATAGTGTTGTAGCGGATTCCTCTAGGAGCAGCTTCTTGGGCGAAAGATTTAGTCATTGCTATTACGCCCCCTTTGCTTGCAGAGTAGTTTGTCTGCCCGGCGTTTCCTGTTTCGCCTACGATGCTTGCAACATTTACCACGCTTCCAAAGCGCTTTTTGCCCATGGTTTTTAGCGCTTCTCTGCAGCCTATGAATACAGATTTCAAGTTGGCTTCGATTACTGCCATAAATTCATCTACCTTCATACGCATTGCAAGTTTATCTTTTGTAATTCCGGCATTATTTACAAGGTAGCTTAATTCGCCGTCTGTTTCTACAATTTTTTTAATTGCATCTACAAATGCCGCCTCGTCGCTTACATCAAAACCGATAATTTCAGCTTCTCCGCCGTTTTTAACAATCTCTTCTTTCACAGCTGCCGCCTGCTCTTCGCCGCTTCTGTAATTTACCCAAACTTTAAGTCCGTATCCTGCTAAAGTTTTTGCAATCTCTGCGCCGATTCCCCTGCTTGCACCCGTTACCAATACATTTTTTCCGCTAAATTTCATATTTTCCCCTTTCGTTTTGTAAAGCTAAGAGCAAATGATTTAGTTTTGTATTTATATAAAACTGTCATTCTGAGCGAAGCGAAGAATCTCAACAGAAATACTATAAATAGATTCTTCGCTTCGCTCAGAATGACAATGTATTTACATTCCTCATGGATGTTTAAGCTTACGGGGCGACACTAGGTCGCCCCCTACAAAACTTCCAACTTCCAACTTCAAACTTTCAACTAATCAAACTCTCATCCATCTCTTCAGGCTTTTCAAGCTCCATCAGTTCCAAAACGGTAGGAGCTATATTATTCAAGCCGCCGCCTTCTTTTAATTTTTTTACCTTTGGAGAAATTACAAATGTCCAAACTTCGCCTACGGTGTGGTTTGTCAGCACTTTTCCGCTGCTATCTAGCATCTCTTCGCAATTTCCGTGGTCGGAAGTTAAAACAATATTATACCCGTTTTCTTTTGCTTTTTGGTAAATCAGCCCAAGTTCTCTATCTACTGCTTCAACCGCTTTTACGGCTGCTTCGAAATTGCCGGTATGCCCCACCATATCGCCGTTTGCAAAGTTTACCACTATAAAATCGTAACCCTCTTCTATTGCCACTCTTACCGCTTCGCCAACTTGCGGGGCGCTCATTTCGGGTTTCAAATCGTAACTTGCTACTTTTGGGCTGTCTATTAAAACTCTGCTCTCATTCAAATAAGGCTCTTCTATCCCGCCGTTAAAGAAAAAGGTAACATGGGCGTATTTTTCGGTTTCGGCACTGTGGAACTGACTCAATCCAGCCCTGCTTATAACCTCTGCCAGAGTGTTTTTAGGCGGCTCTTTTGGGAACATTACAAGGTAAGCAAAGGTTTTATCATACTCTGTCATTGTTACGATATTGAGCTTTTTGTATTCCCTTTTAAATTCGTTAAAATCTTTCTCGCCAAGTGCCCGCGTAATTTGGCGCATTCTGTCGCTTCTAAAGTTTGCCATAATTACACCGTCGCCATCTTTCATACCGCTGTAATCCTTGAAAGCAACCGGTTCTATAAACTCATCGGTAATATCTTTTTTGTAACTATTCTCTACATACTCAAGCGGACTTAAAGAGGTTTTTGGCTCTGCATTGACTATTGCTCTGTATCCGCGCTCTACCCTCTCCCATCTGTTGTCTCTGTCCATTGCGTAATATCTGCCGCCGATTGTAGCTATTTTAATATCGTCATCTGTAATTGCTTCTATCTGCCTAATGTATTGCGGAGCGCTTGTAGGCGAAACATCGCGCCCGTCGGTTAAAAGGTGCAGCCAAACCTTTTTGCCGCTTTTCTTTGCAATTTTTGCCAAACCGATAATATGCTCAATATGCGAATGCACCCCGCCGTCACTCATAAGCCCGATAATATGGATAGTATCAGACTTTTCCAAAACTCCGTTTAGCGCTTTGTTTTTAGCCAAAGAGCCATCTTTAAGCGCCAGTGAAATTTTAACCAAATCCTGATAAAGCACCCTGCCGCTGCCTATTGTCATGTGCCCTACTTCGCTGTTTCCCATTTGACCTTCGGGCAGCCCAACGCTTAAACCGTAAGTTTTAACCAGAGTGTGCGGATATGTTTTAAAAAAATGCTCATAAGCAGGCTTTTTCGCCGCTTCAAATGCGTTTGCCTTGGCATTTGGCTTGTATCCGATACCGTCGGTTATTATTAAAATAGTCTTTTTTGGCATATTTGACTTCCCTTTTGAAATTTTTCAGAAATTTCAACTCTAAAATTAAAATTATTTAAGTAAAATACTATCCGAATTATAACTATAAATTACAATATTTAGTTGAAAGTTGGGCTTATGTTATACTATATTTATGAATTTTTAGACATTAACATTCTCCATTATATCTCGGTTCGTGCCGGAATTGCTTTTTTTATCTCTTTTATAATCACACTTTTTGCAATGCCAAAATATATTAAATGGGCAAAGGCAAAAAAGGCAAACCAGCCCATAAATAAATGGGTAAAAGCGCATGAAAATAAAAAATTTACCCCTACAATGGGCGGTGCTGTATTTATAGCTTCTACAATTGTTGCAACTTTATTAACTGCAAAACTTGATAATATTTATGTAATCGGCGGATTAGCCACACTCATAGGCTTTGCAACAATTGGATTAAAAGATGACCTTGGAAAAGTTTTAAACGGCGACAACCTTAAAGGGTTAACCGCAAAAGGAAAACTTGCCCTGCAGGCTGTTGCTGCAGCCGTTATTGCATCGCTTTTGGTTTTTGCATCAAATATGCCGACAACATTTTATGTTCCATTCCTAAAAACACCTCTTTTTGATATGGGGTATTTTGCTATTGCATTCTGGATCCTTGTAATGTTAGCAGCAAGCAATGCAGTTAATATTACTGATGGATTGGACGGTTTAGCTACAGTTCCTACAATTTTTGCTCTTGCTACTCTTGGAGTTATTGTTTATTTAAGCGGACATGCCATTTTTGCCAAGTATCTCTTTTTGCCAAATATTAAAGGGATAGGCGAAGTTGTAATTATCGCTTCTGCACTTGCTGGCGGATTGATGGGCTTTTTATGGTATAACAGCTACCCCGCCGAAGTCTTTATGGGTGATACAGGCTCACTCTCTATAGGTGCATTTTTGGGATATATGGCAATTATTGCAAAAAGTGAAATTTTGCTTATTTTAGTCGGCTTGATATTTGTTATAGAAACCCTCTCTGTTTTGCTGCAAGTGGGCAGTTATAAATGGCGCGGAAAACGGGTCTTTTTAATGGCGCCGATACACCACCATTTTGAAATGAAAAACTGGGCAGAAAATAAAATTATTGTGCGCTTCTGGATGATAGCCTTCATTTCAAATTTAATTGCATTAATAACTTTAAAAATCAGGTAAGAGCGTGATAGATAAAAAAAGATTAGCCCTATTTGGCTACGGCAAAACAACCAGAGCAATTGCCAAAATGCTAGAGAATGGATGCATATTTTTTGATGATAACTGCAAAGAGTTAAAAACCGATGAATTTGGCAACAAAATTTACCCATCAAGCCAATTTGATGCCAAAAATTTTGATATAGAAGTTACAACCCCTTCCATCAAGCCAAGCAACTCTTTAATTAAAAATGCAAAAAACCTATACAGCGAATATGACTTTTTTTTAAGCCCAAATTCTCCGATTGTAAATTACAAACTTCCCTTTAATATCTGGATTAGCGGCACAAACGGAAAAACCACCACAACACAAATGCTCACTTACCTATTGGAGAAAAAAGGGGCAGTTAGCGGCGGAAATATCGGCACACCTTTGGCAGATTTAGATAAAAATGCCCCAATCTGGGTGCTTGAGACCAGCTCTTTTACTCTGCATCACACTAAAACTGCTGCGCCAAATATTTACCTGCTGCTGCCAATAACCCCAGACCACCTCGATTGGCACGGCGGAGCGAAAGCTTATGAACAGGATAAATTAAGCCCGCTAACAAGAATGCAAGAGGGTGAGCTGGCACTTGTTCCAAAGGGGCTTAATTTGCCAAAAAGCGATGCATGGATAGTAGAGTATGAAAGCGTAAGCGATATTGAAAAACTTTTTGGCATAGATGCTAATAAAATCAAATTTAAAGGGGCGTTTTTACAAGATGCCATCTTAGCAATGGCTGTTACAAAAGCGCTTTTTGAAGAGGCAGATTATGAACTTATAAACAGCTTTACCCTAGATGCCCACCGTCAAGAGGAGATAAAAGACAGCCAAGGCAGAATATGGGTAAACGATTCTAAAGCTACAAATGTAGATGCCGCCTTGCAGGCAATAAAAGTTTACAGCGATAAAAGAATACATCTTATTTTGGGCGGCGATGATAAAGGGGTTGATTTAAATCCGTTTTTTGAAGAGATTAAAAATTACAATATAAAAATATACGCCATAGGCTCCAATACTCAAAAACTTATGGATTTAAGCCAAAAACACGGTATAGAGGCTTACAGAGCCGAATTTTTAAGTAAAGCAATGGAAGAGATAAACCAACACCACACCGACAGCTCAATCGCTCTTCTCTCCCCTGCAGCCGCCAGCCTGGATCAATTTAAATCTTACGCCCAAAGAGGCAATGAGTTTAAAGAGTTTGTGCGCAAAATTTAGAAAATTACTTTTTAACCCTCTCTAAATATTTACCCTCTACTGTATCTACTTTAATATATTCGCCCTCTAATACATGAAAAGGAACTTGAACTACTGCACCGCTCTCTAAAGTTGCAGGTTTTTTGCCGCCTTGAGAATCCCCTTTAAAGTTTGGCGGAGTATCAACAATTTTTAAAACAACAGTTTGAGGAATTTCAACAGAAATCGGTTTTCCTTTATGGAAAAGAATGTCAACTTCCATTCCATCAATCATAAAATCGAAATTCTCTTTGCCAACTTGATCTAATGTTAAAGCTATCTGTTCAAATGTATTTGTATCCATAAATTGCAAAAATTCGCCATCATCGTAAAGATATTGCATTTTCTTATATTCAAGTTCCGGCACTTCAAATTTATCGCCCGCATGAACTGTTTTTTCAATAACTTTGCCATTTTGCAGATTTTTTACTTTCATTCTAACAAATGCTGCACCTTTTCCAGGTTTAACATGCAAAAACTCAATCACTTTATAAGGGTTGCCATCAATTTCTAATCTTACACCCTTTTTAATATCACCCATACCGATAGTTGCCATTTAATTCTCCTAAAAAAATAATGCGAAATTGTAGCATAATGTTAGTTACAGTGAGTTTATTGAGAAGTTAGATATTGTGTTAGAACAAAGGCAGAAGCCCTTGTTTATCTGGTAATGGAGATATTGCTTGCGTCGTGGTGGTTAGGGTTTTCGTCATCTATATCCATCGCTTTTGCATTATCTAAAAGAACCGGAACGAAAATTAAAGATACAAATACTGCTGCAACGGTTCCAGAAATCAAGGCAACACCCAAGCCGCCAAAGATTGGGTCGCTAGCAAGCAGTGCAGAACCTAAAATAATTGCAATTGCCGTTAGGGCGATAGGTTTTGCCCGTGTTGCTGAAGCTATGGCAATAGCTCTTCTTTTTTCTATCCCTTTGCTCTCCATAAGCGCTTTAGAGAAATCTATCAAAAGCAGCGAGTTTCTTGAACTGATACCCATCAGCGCAATAAACCCAATAAGCGATGTTGCAGTTAGGAAGAATGTATCTGTTGTAACCAAATCGGCAACCCAGTGCCCAACAATTACCCCGATAATTGAAAGGAAACTTCCTGCAAGCACAATACCGCTTAAAGTGTAACTTTTATAGTAAACAACCAAAAGCAGGAATATCAAAATCAAAGCGCCGATAAACGCGCCGCCCAGGTCTCTAAAGGTATCGAGGGTTACTTTCATCTCCCCGTCCCAGCGCAGCAAAATTTTTTCGCCGGTTTTTTTGTTTGTAAGGTGTAAATCGAACATATATGTACTCATACCCGGGTCTTTTTCAACTTTATAACCAAGCTTTTTAAAATGTTCTATCATTTTATCTCTGGCTTCCAAAAGCGGATAAACCTGAGATTCGTTATCCGCTTCGGCAATAACATTTATCATTCTTCTTAAATCTTTATGCATAATCATAGGGTCATTTTTAACCGGCTTAATATCTACAACTTCAGATAGCGAAACAAGCATTCCTCTTTGGTTCATCAAGTTCATAGAGTCAAGTTTTGCCCTTAATGCTTCTAATGATTTATTGTCAAAATTTTTGGTTTTAGGGTCAAGCGTTAAAAAGATGCTTATTTGTCCATCTTCATTTCTAGAGTTTTTATGGGCAACCTTCATACCTTCAAATGCAAGATATAAAATTTTATTTACCTGGTCAACGCTTAATCCGCTTCTTGAAATTTTATCTTTATTTGGCACAAGCTCATATTTTGTGTATAAATCATCAGCCATAATATCAACATCAACAACTTTGGTAGTTGTTTTTAATATTTTTGCCACCTCTTGCGAAACATATCTCATCTCTTTTAAATTATCGCCTGTAACCTCAACAACAATTGCAGCAAGTGTCGGAGGCCCTGCAGGCTGTTCTATTAATTTAATTACTGTTCCCTTAACCAGTTTTTCACACTTGTTTTTAATTACAGGTCTTAAACGGCTGACCATAACGAATGATTTTTCGTCTCTGTGGTGTTTATTTGTCAAATTTACCGCAATTTCAGCAACATTTTCGCTGTTTTTCATACCGGCACCTTTAACAAGCCCCGCATAATCAAGCGGAATGCCTTCACCGATAAACTCTTCCATATTTAAAATTTCTTTCTCTTTCCTTAAAATATCTGTAACACAGTTTGCCACCTTTTTAGTCTGCTCCTTGGAGCTGCCTGTCGGTGTATCTATATATACAGAGAAAGTGTTTGCGCTTTTGCCGGGCAGCATTCTTGCTTTAACCAGTTTTGTCGGCAGCATCAGTATAGAAAGCCCCAATGCTACCAGTGTTAAGACAATTACTAAAAACTTTCTGCTTTTAGATTCTAAAATCCAAAATACAAACTCTTCTAATCTATGCATTAGTGAGCCTCCTTACTGTGGGCACTGTGTTTATGTTTATGGTTAGGTTTTTTAAGCAGTTTCAAGCTTAAATATGGGGTAAAGATATATGCAACTATTAAAGATGCAATAAGCGCAACCGGCACATTCAACGGAATCGGTTTCATAAATGAACCCATCATACCGCCAACAAAAAGCATAGGAATCATTGTCATAATAATTGCCAGTGTTGCTATATTTGTAGGCGCTCCAATTTCATCTGTAGCTTCTACCAAAATCTCTTCCATCTCTTTATCGGCTGCATCGTGCGCATGCAGATGGCGGTGGATATTTTCAATAACAATAATCGCTGCATCCACCAGCAGCCCCAGAGAGAGCAGGAATGCAAAGAGTGTAATACGGTTGATTGTCTGCCCCGAAATATATGCAATAAACAGAGTAATTGCCAAAATTGCAGGCACTGTGAATGTAACAATTACAGACTCTTTAAATCCTAAAGCAAACACAAGCATTATTGCAATAATTAAAATTGTAATCAATAAGTGGTCAACAAGCTCATTTACAGCTTCATTTGCCCTCTCGCCATAATCTCTTGTAATTATGTATCCTATACCGTTTTTCTCAAACTTCTCTTTATACTCTTCTAAAAGCTTTTCTACATCTTTTGCAACAAAAACCGCATTTGTTCCGGCAAGTTTTGCAATAGTTAAAGTAACTTGCTCTTTTTCTGGAAGAAATTTTCCATCTTTTTTATTTCCCTCTTTAAAATCGATATAAGCGGTTTTAAAGTTTTGGAAATCTATTCCCCTCTCTACAGTCGCTACATCTCTTAAATATATCGGGCTTCCCATATATTGGGCAACTATAATATTTTTTACATCTTCAACGCTCTCTATTGCATTTTTAACGCCAAACATTAGAAGTTCATTTGTTTTGGTGCGCCCCTTTACATCTGGCACATCTATTGCAACAGATTGAATCGCTTTCATAATCTGCCCCATAGAGAGATGGTAAGCAGACAGTTTGCCCAAATCAACCTTAACATTAAACTGCGGCTTGTGAACCCCTTTAAGCTCGGTTTTTGCAACATTATCTATTGCATTAACCTTTTGCTGGAACTCCCTAATTAATGAATACATCTTGTCATAATCGGCTTTGCTCCCCTCTTTTGGGTAAAATGCAACTGTTACAATAGGAATATCGATATCTATATCAAAAGGCTTTACAATCGGCTGCATTGCACCTTGCGGCAGCTTATCCATATTTTGCATAACTTTATCATACAGTTTCAGGTTAGAAATTTCACGGTTTAATCCGATTTTATACATAACATTTACGATACCCACATTGTGCATCGCCATGCCGTAAATATGTTTTATA
>JALVXO010000189.1 GCA_027022775.1 Campylobacteraceae bacterium | reverse complement strand
TAGTCTCTTTAACAAATACCCACGCTTTACAACGATCATCTTTATCACAAGCTTGTTTACATAACATCGCATTATTTTTAGATAACTCAAACGATTTATATGTTGCACCAGGTCGATTGGTATTAACATCAAATCCATAGCGGTTTTTATGCTGAGTATTAACTAATCCAAAATAATCCACATAAGCAACTCCGCCACCTGCATAAGAGAGTTTGACTTTAACATTAATATTTTTTCCATAATATTTTTGTAAAGGGACTGTTAATTCATACCACTTTACACCATTAATAGTTTGTTTAAATGCCCTTTTGCCCTCTATCTCTACCTCTATTGCGAAAATTCCCAATTTGTTAGCCAAAATTCTAAATGCTAACGATTTATCTTTTCTATTTACATTAAGATTCTTCTCAAAAGTAACAAAAGCACTCTGCTTATTTAAAGGAATAACAAAGAGATTCTTTTTAGCTCCACTTGATAGAGTGTTTGCAGAAATATTATATGATTTTACCCAACTTGCATTATCTATATTTTTAGCAGATACCACTCTCCAGCTATTTGCCCAATTTTCACTCTTGTTAGAGTTTTTAAATTGCTTTTTAATTTTTGCTATAGAAGAGTTGGATAAAACCTTAAATTTTTTAGAGATATCTACATTGCCATCATTTAAAATCTCTACACTCCACTCTCCTGCTTCTTGCGGTAGAAAGCAAGATTGCAAACTCTCACCCTCTCCAGATGCAGCAGTAATTTTTGTAGTAAACTCTTGTATAGATTTACTTTTGCCTTTAGGGTTTATCCAACGAACAGATACTGTATGAACTCTTGAGAGAGGCAAAAGGTTAATCGTTAAACAAGCGTTTTTATTAGTTTTAAATATAGAGCTCTCTTTCCCATCTATAGTTGTTAATTTAGCAGAATCTATCAAATAAGTTTTTTTCTTTTTTGAATCTTTTGTAGAAGCTTTAGAGACAAAAAACTCTAAACTACTTTTGCCTTTATACTCTTTGGCACTTACAAAAAGTTCAATTTTATGAGTTCCAATATCTGTTTTTACACAAACACTGCTATTAGTAGCTCCTATCGATACTCCATCTAAGCTCCAATTATATGTTAAATGGTTTCTATTTTTGTTATCAATTCCTGATATTTCAGCTTTAAAGCAGATATCTTTATTCTCGATTGCATCTGTTATTTGAATAATATGAACAGAGATATCTTTATTCTTTTTTGTATAATCAATTACAGGCATAGTGTCTCGATTAATAGTTAAAGTTTTAATAGTTGGGGTACAAGAGTTATCATAAATCTTCATAGGAATAGATTGCTCACCATGAGGCAACTTTTCAAGTTCCCAGCTTAATCTAAAGCGGTTTTTTCCTAAATTCTCTATATAAAATTTATTCTTTTTTGTTGGGAAGATAGTAATAGTGTCTCCATCTGCATCGTATAGAGCAAGCTCAAGCACTGCAAACTTTCCATATGTTGTAATTGCGATATATTGTTTTACTTTTTGGATAATTGGCAAATGGTTTTTTACATGAAGATTATTAGAAACAAAAAACTTTATACTTTTTTTAGAGGGTTTACACTCTTGGTTTTTGCTAATTACATTATAAGTCATCTCTACACAGCCAGGTTTTTTGAATGTAAAAATTGTATAATTTTTTCCTTTTCCTACTACAATAGCATTAGCAATCATGTTTTTATATTTTTTATTATGTGTCCAAAAAGAAGTGGCAACATTTTGCTCATTTTCTACAATAGCTGTTAATTTAATTGGTTTATTTACTATTGGTGGAGTTATCTGTATCTCTTTAACGACGGAGCAATTTGTATCTGGATTGGGAGGTACTTCATCTGTAGGGCATAGACAGCTTAATTTATCTATTTTATCAATCATCGATTTTAAGATATAATCTTGCGCTCCTACTAAGCCCCTTTGGGGA
>JALVXO010000188.1 GCA_027022775.1 Campylobacteraceae bacterium | reverse complement strand
TGACTTTTACAACCCCTTTAAAAGAAAACTCAATATCTATTATGCTTTTAGGTTCGGGCGAGCTTGGCAAAGAGGTGGCTATTGAGGCGCAGCGCCTTGGTATTGAAGTAATTGCGGTAGATAAATATGCAAACGCCCCTGCCCAACTTGTTGCAAACAGAGCCGAAGTTGTAAATATGCTAGATAGCGAGGCTCTTTTAGAAGTAATCAAAAAGCACAACCCTACATACATACTCCCAGAAGTTGAAGCTATCAGCATAGATGCGCTTTTTGAGGCCGAGAAGCTTGGCTTTCATGTTATTCCAAACGCCGAAGCAGTAAATAAAACTATGAACCGCAAGAATATCCGCAAATTCGCTGCCGAAGATTTGGGGCTTAAAACCAGCAAATACTTCTTTGTAAAAACCCTGGATGAATTAAAAGAGGCTGCTGGCAAACTTGGCTTCCCGTGCGTAATTAAGCCTGTTATGAGCAGCTCCGGGCACGGGCAGTCGATTGCAAAGAGCGAAGCCGATTTGGAAAAATCGTTCGAAATAGCCAAAGAAGCCAGAGGCGATGCAAGCGAACTTATCATAGAAGAGTTTATAAATTTTGATTACGAAATTACCCTGCTTACTGCCAGAACCGAAAACGAAACCATTTACTGCGAACCTATCGGGCATATTCAGCAAGATGGCGATTATGTGCAATCGTGGCAGCCTATGCCTATGAGTGAAACGGCGCTTAAAAAAGCACAAGAGATTGCAAAAGCGGTAACCGACGGTTTGGGCGGCCGCGGGATTTTTGGGGTTGAGTTTTTCGTTAAAGGGGACGAAGTTTACTTTAGCGAATTAAGCCCGCGCCCGCACGATACGGGAATGGTTACTCTTATAACCCAAAGCCAGAGCGAATTTGCCCTGCACTTAAGAGCAGTCCTTGGCTTGCCGCTAAATTACACATTTTTCAGCCCGGGTGCGAGCGCGGCATATAAAGCTAAAAGCGAATCGCATAACCCTGTAATAGAAGTGCCAGATTTTGCATTTACCGAAAAAAGTTTTGTGCGCATTTTTGGCAAACCCGAAAGCCACAAAGGGCGCCGCTTGGCAGTCGCTTTAGCAATTGATGAAGATGTAGAAAGCGCAAAAGCAAAAGCCAAAGCAATTGCAGATTCAATTACCGACAGATAAAGGAGGCAAATATTGAGAGCAAAATTAAAAACTATTCTGCCGCTTCTTTTAGCAATCTATATCGCAGTAGAAACCGTTTTAAAAGCACACAATATTAAGCTCTGCTCCAGCACAGGCTGCGAAATGGCGGGAGAGCTGCTGAAATTTGACAGCACATACCTTAACTATTTGGGGATTTTCGGAGCGCTTGTTTTGGTGCTTTTATCGTTTTTAAAAAGCAAAAGCGCGCAGACTCTGTATGTGCTTGCAGCTGCGGCAATGGTTGCTTTTGAGAGCCTTCTTATTGCTTCGCAGCTTAACATTAACCCCGAAGTTTGCAAATTCTGCCTTGGGGTTTATGCATTTTTACTTTTGATACTCTTAAATGCAAATTTGCGCGTATTTGCCTATATGGTTCCTGTAATTGCCTCTATTTTTATTGCGTTTTCATTTTTGGCAATTCCAAAAAATAAAACTTTAATCTCAAAAGACGGGCTTTATTTAATCGCATCCAAAATCTGCCCGCACTGCAAAAAAACAAAAGCGTTTTTAGATAAAAACGGTATTAAATACAGTGTTATAAATTCAAGTGATACCAATGCATACTCTTTTGCAAAAACATTAAATATCACCAAAATACCGATAGCCATAGAAAAACACGGCTCTAGCTACCAAGTTACGGTGGGTGATGAGAATATTATTGCCAAATACTCAAAAGAGCAGAGCAGGCAGCCAAACGAGCAAAAAGAAAGTTCGCAGGCAGAGTCCGGGCAAACAAAAGAAGTGCTGCAAAACGCCCCGGT
>JALVXO010000187.1 GCA_027022775.1 Campylobacteraceae bacterium | reverse complement strand
TCAACCAAAAACAGAGCAGCTGCAAATTTAAATATAAAGAGATTTGCGGAGCGCAGATTGCGTGGTATTTAGCAGCAGCTCTTGCAAAAGAGTTTGGAATCAAATTTGATACAAAAGAGCTTTTAAGCCTTGTATCTTTGGCAATAGTTGCAGATATAATGCCGTTAAACGGAATTAACAGAGTAATGCTTATTGCAGGGCTGGAGTATCTGAAAAGAAGCAGCAGACCATTTGTAAAGGCGCTAAAAGATAAAGAGATGTTAAAACGGTTAAACAGCGAAACAGTCGGATACTACCTTGCCCCTTTAATTAACAGCGCAGGGCGGCTTAAAGATGCTTCAATTGCAAGCGATTTTCTCTTTACCAAAGATATAGAGGAGGCAAAAGCGATTTTAGACGAGTTAATCTCTTACAACCAAGAGCGAAAAAATATAGAGCGCCAAATAACAAAAGAGGCTTTAAAACAGGTAAAGCCAAGCGATAAAATCGCAATAGTTTGGGGCAGAGAGTGGAATGAAGGGGTTGTGGGGATTGTTGCTGCAAGGGTCAGCTCTTACAAAAAAATTCCGGCACTTGCTTTAAGCTGCAAAGAGGGCATTTGCAAAGGGAGCGGCAGAAGCTGGGGCGAATGCGATTTGTATAAGCTTGTAGATTCGGCAAGAGAATATCTGGATAAATTTGGCGGCCATAAAGCGGCAATAGGTTTAAGTTTTAAAGAGGAAAAGCTGCCTTTAATAAAAAGCTTGCTTAATATCAAAGCGTCGCAAATATGCAGCAGCGATTATAAAGACAGCTCTATTTTGGGCATTTTGCCTTTTGAGCATATAGATTTTGAACTGATTGAAATTTTGGAGAAATTCGAACCCTACGGCGAAGCCAACCCAAAACCGAAATTTATAACAAAAGCGGTTGAGGTTTTGGATGTAAAAGAGATAGGAGAAAACCAAGAACATAAGCGCTACCG
Organism: Campylobacteraceae bacterium; assembly: GCA_027022775.1. Lineage (GTDB taxonomy): Bacteria > Campylobacterota > Campylobacteria > Campylobacterales > Sulfurovaceae > JAADEQ01. The sequence goes on along the minus strand of JALVXO010000187.1, from coordinate 986 downwards.
CTTAAAAGAAGGAAACAGAGTCTTAACCGCACTGGAGTTTAAAAGCCAAAACAGCCCCGGCATCGGCGATAAAATAGATATAACTTACACAATTTCAAAAAATATTTTTAATAATAATATTTATATCAATCTTTATATTGAAGAGATAAATTTAACACATTAATCTTTAATTACTTTGTTTTGTTACAAAAAAGATGTAAAATTATTAACAAAGCGGTTCTATCTGTAAAATAAATGGAGCGCAAGGAGAGAAAAATGAAAAAATTACTTTTTATTGCAGCTTTGCTTTTTACTTTTTTAAATGGGGAGTGTTTTAGCCAATTAAACCCAAAATTTGGCTTAAAAGAGATTTATGCCGATTTAAACAGCGATGGGCTTAAAGAAAAAATTACCTGGCAAAAGTTTACATCCACAGAACTTGGAGACTATTATCAAATTGTTGTTTTTGACAGCAAGGGCAATACTCTTTGGAAAGCTCCTAAAACAACCGATGAATCAAGCCCTTTTTTTGTAGCCTCTTTAGATACTGGGGTTTCTATACCGGAACTGATTGCCGATATTGATAATGACGGCAAGTTAGAAATGCTAATTCCGGCACCCGCCAGCGATGTTTCCCCGCTTTGGTACAAGCGTTTGAAGTGGAAAAACGGCAAATTTATTCCAATGAAAAGCGCTATTTTGCAATATAACCCAAATGCCAAGAATATGCCGTTAAAATGGATATATAAATATCCAGGTTCTTACAGTTTTTGGGTAATGGGTTTTTGGAAAAAAAATAATAAAATAAAAGCTTCTATTGCAGGGTTTTATCCTGACAGCAGCAGTGATTACGGCGAAGTTTATTTGCACTTTGCAAAAGGGGGAGCGTTTATAGATTCATGGATAAAACCGTTAAAAAGGCACAAAAAGAGAGTTTCTAAAATCTCTTATATTGCCAAATTAAGCAGAAAAGACCACTACAACTCTAAAGGCAGCAAACTTTTAAG
>JALVXO010000186.1 GCA_027022775.1 Campylobacteraceae bacterium | reverse complement strand
AGAAGCAATCTTTCGCTAGATACTCACTTCGCCGTAGCTACGGCTACGCCTTGAGAGTCTCTAGCAAAATCTTACATCTTCAAAGCCCATTGTGGGTATTACCTATTATTAGAGGTGCCCTTAAATCAATATAGAGGAGGATAGAATGAAGAAACTTTTTTGGGTTATTGCGGCTGTTTTAACTATGCTGTTTTCAAATTTAAATGCGGCGGGCAATCAAAAAGCTATTATCATATTTGATGCAAGCGGCAGTATGTGGGGGCAGATAAATGGTGTGCCTAAGATCAAAATTGCAAAAGATGCATTAAAAAAGGTAGTTAAGAGTTGGAATCCTGATGTTCAGCTAGGTTTAACGGTTTACGGGCACCGCCGCAAAGGCGATTGTAACGATATAGAGAGTGTTGTGCCGGTAGGCGCGGTTGATAAGGGACGGATTGTTAAAAACGTTATGGCAATTTCGCCAAAGGGGAAAACGCCAATTAGCCGCTCTTTAAAAAGGGCAGCCGATGAATTAAAATTTACAGAAGATAAAGCGACAGTAATTTTAATAAGCGACGGCAAAGAGACTTGCGACCCAGACCCTTGCGGCACGGCAAAAGAGCTTAAAAAGCAGGGAATCGATTTTGTGGCTCATGTAATTGGCTTTAATGTTGACAAAGCCACCGATAAGCAGTTGCAATGCATTGCAAATGCCACCGGCGGAGAGTATTTTAGTGCGAAAAATGCAGATGCTTTAAATAAGGCAATGAAGAGTATTGTTAAAAAGGTGGAGAAGCCTAAAAAGCTGGAATACAACCTGCAAATAACTGCAAGTGAAACCAAAGATAGCCCAAAAGTTGAAGCACTGCACTATATCTATAAAGAGGGGAGCAAAAACTATACTCAAGTTTGTGAATCGAGAAGAGATGACCCTTGTTTAGAACATGTTGCTCCTGGAAAATACAATATCGTAACAAGCTATCATCACTATAAAGTAACAACCCCCGTAGAGGTTATTAGCGAATCAAACTTAACAAAAGTTAATGTAATTACCGGTCAAACAGGTCAAGCAAAGATATTTGCAAGTGAAACAAACGGTGGTAAATGGGTTAAGAGCTTCCATATAATCTATAAAAATATAGATGGCAAAAAAGGAGAAAATATTATAACCTCTTGCGATTCGACTAAAAAGAAACCGTGTTTAGAGCGTTTACCAATAGGAAGGTATTTTGTAGAATCTACTTATAACGACTTTAAAAGCGAAGCTTCTTTTGAAATTAAAGCGGGAGAGACGACACAAGTTGGTGTAGTCTTTAGGCAAACCGGTAAAGTGTTTGTAAGTGCAAGTGAAACAGAAGGCGGCAAAAGAATAACTGCTGAGTGTAGAATTTATAATGAAGATAAAAGCAACTGGTCATATATATATCCTAGAAAAAAAGAGGATTCTATGAGTTACAAACAGTTGCCGGTAGGAAAATACTATTTAAATTGCGAATATAATTCATTTAAGAAAAAAGATATCCCTGTGGAGGTGAAAGCCGGAGAGACTACTAAAGTTCATATAGTGTTTGGACAAACTGGCAAGGTATTTGTAAGTGCGAGTGAAACAGAAGGCGGCAAAAGAATTAGTGCTGAGTGCAGAATTTATAATGAAGATAAAAGCGATTGGTCATATATTTACCCTAGAAAAAAAGAGGATTCTATGAGTTACAAACAGTTGCCGACAGGAAAATACTTTTTAAATTGTCAATATAATTCATTTGAAAAAAAAGATATTCCAGTGGAGATAAAAGCCGGAGAGACTACTAAGGTTCATATTGTTTTTGCACCATTTCATGTAAAAGTTAAAGGCATTACACCTTGTGTAAAAATACACTTTGAAGTTATAGCCTCCGATGGTCAAACAGTTTTTGAAAAGGATTCTCCTGCGTATAAAGGAGTCGATTTCGTAGTTTCTAAAGGTAAATACACAATAGAATCAAGTTTTGGAGATAAAAAAATTAATACCAAAATAGATATAGGGAAAGGACAAAACAGTGCAACTGTTGATTTTGGCGGAGATGATACACCATATGGTATTGAAGGGGTATGGAAAACAAGTGAAGGCAGAGCAACTATTGCTCTTAATGGTAAAAAAGTTCACGGCTACTATAGTAGTGATAATGGTGAATTAATAGGAGAGATGACTTATCCTAAGCGTTTCGAAGGTTATTGGATAGAAGATAATTCAAATGAAAAATGCTCTACTGCTAAAAATGGACGCTACCATTGGGGAAAAATAGTATGGGAGTTTGATAAAAATATGTGCAGTTTTAAAGGTAAATGGTCTTACTGCAATAAAACTCCAAATAGTGGTTGGGACGGAAGTTATATTCGTCCTTTAAATGAAGATGACAGACATAAATTGCTTATAAAAGATGATGTAAGCAGCAATTCAAAAGCAGAAACTAAAACTGCTCCTAAAGAGGAGAGTCAAAACAGTAAAGAGACAAATAAAAATAATCCAAAAACTATCAAAATCGGCGACAAGGTTATAAACATAGAGGGTTTAAGCGACGAGAAGATAAAAAAGCTTAAAGATATGCAAAAAATGCTTGAGATGTTTGGCAAAAAGCAATAAAAGGAGAAAAGATGAAAAAAGTAATATTTACTCTAATTTTAACAGGTTTACTGTTTGGAAACGACAGCACAATTGGCGGATTGTTAAAGGAGATAAAAGATAAAGCGGTTAGCAAAAACTACAGTTCGGTTAAAAAGAATATTTACGGTTTAAACGGAGATTTTAACTACAATTGGGTTGTTGGCGGAATGAAACACAAAAACTCTGCAGAGTCTGATGATAATGGCTTTTCTCTTGAAGCTTTAAATACGCTTATAAAACATAGCAACAGCTTTAAGCCTTTAAGCAAGAGTCCGCTTTATGGGGCTGTTAAAAAGAGCTTTTTAAAATCGTTCAAAGACAACGACCCAAAAGCTCCATTTAGCAAAGATTTAAAAAACGGTGCAAAAAATATCTATATACTCGATGCTCCTAAAACAAAATCTATGGTGCTTGTTTTTAATAATGGCGGACACTACAAATTAGTTTGGTGGAAAGAGATGATTCGGGTTGCAAATAGAGTAAAAGGAGCGAAGTAATGAGAACATTGATACTGATATCTGCTTTAAGCGCTTTGGCTATGGCAGATTACACTTTAACAATGAAAATGGACGGGGTGGAGCAAAAGTTTTACTATAAAGATGATGCTCATATGCTTTTAGAAAGTAAAGAAAATGGTCATAAAGTTGCACAGCTTTTTAACACCGGAAAACTATATACCGTTACAAATGTTAACGGCAAAAAGCGTTATATGGATATGAGTGCTATGCTTTCGCAAATGTCGCAAATGGGTGCGGGACAAGAGAGTTTTAAAAAGCCAAAAATTGAAGTTGTAAGCAAAGGGGCAAACAAAACCGTTGCCGGAATTAAAGCAAGAGAGTGGACTATTAAGTTTAAAGAGAGAGGACACACTGTAACAGATAAGGTTTTTGTAACCGATAATAAAGATTTACGCAAAGCTTTGGGCGGATTTTCTAAATTTATGAGCAAAATGACAGGCAGCAAAAACGATGAGAATATGTATGAAGTTAAAGATGGTTATGTGATGGTAGCAGGAGACGGCTTTAAAATTACAAATTTTGATACAAAAGATTTGCCAGATAGCCTTTTTGCCGCAAATGCTGCAGCTAAAGTGCCAAGCTTAGGGCAGATTAAAAAGCCTGTAATTCATATTAAAAAACCGCCAGTTTGTGCGATTGTAGGCAAACACGGCAAGGCAAAAATGCTTCTTTCTATGATTAAACAAAGTGTTGACGGCTGGAAACTTATAGATAGTGCTACATGTGCAGATATGATGGGTATGCATCTTGAAAATGCTCTTTATAAAAAGGGTGATGGCTATATTCATTTAAGCCTTTCGGTAAACGACCCGCACAATCAAGGGCTGATTGCAACTTACAAAGTTCGGGGATTAAGCATTACCGGTTTAAAACGCGGTAAATTGCAAGGGCACCGCTTTCAGATGGCTCATTTAGATATGGCTGGGGTTAAAGCGCTTGATATAAAATTGCCAAATGCAATGCTGGAACTTACAGCAACCGATAATGTTACAGACGATTTGGAAAAAGAGGCTGATGCCCTTTTGAACCTGTCTAAATTTAAACCGGTAAAACGAACTAAAGCCAACCCGCAAGATGCTTTAAAAGATTTAGGCAAAATGTTTGGCGGAAGCAAGCATCAAAACGGTGCTAATATGCCAAGCCAGAAAGATTTGCAAAAGATGCAAGATATGATGAAGCAGATGATGGGTAAATAATGAAAAAGTTACTGCTTTTGGCGATTTTGGCAAACGCTTTTTATGCTAAAAATGTAAAAACCGACTGCACAATGATAAATAGCGATATTGCAGTTATTATGCAAAAAATCCTGTGCGAAGTAAGAGCTTCTAAACCTCCTCAAAATGCGTGCGGGGTTAATGCTCATATTAAAATTGCACATATAGACAGTAAGCTCAAAAAAGAGAAAAATCAAAATGAAGATTTTGCCGCAACACCTATTGATTTAAGGGAAAACTTCGATTTTTACATTAGGAGCATCAAAGAGAAACTGGAGAGACCTTTTTTACTTTACAATATGAATAACGCTGTAAAAGAGAAAAGGCTTAAAAATGAATACCATTTAGAAATTGCAGCCGATAGAGAAGAGGTGGAGCCGTCGGGAACTGCCGTGATTGCAAAAGAGGTTATTAAAAAAGTTTACCAAGACCCTAAAGAGCCGTGGGGTGTTGACGAGCCTGAAAACAGAGATATTCAAACGCCTCAAAAGTGCAATTTTATGGTGAGTGTGAATATGGTTTGGGTTACGAGCGAGCCGCTAAACAGCGTAAGCGGGGTTGTAAAACGGGTATGGAAAGGAAAAGAGAAAAAGTTAAAACAGGGTAAAGTTGTTTTTAAAAGAAAAGGTCCGAATAACGGCGGTGCAACACAAGCCCAAGCCGAAATAGAAGACGGTTTTTACAAAACTAGCCCCAATTTGCCGTCGGGACATTATGTGATTGAGTTAACCGAACCAAAAGAGTGCAAAAAGGTTATAGACGACAATTGGGTATTTAAATCGGGTTTGAGCAAAATAAAAAACTTTAAAGTCGAGTGCAAACCGGAGCCCTATTATACCGCTATCGTAACGACCAAAAGAACAACTTTGCATAAACCGCTGGAGCAGTATCGGGGGATTGATAAAACTCTTAAAAGTTTCGAGCAGGATAAAGATTACTACTATCTATATTTCGATTTAGATAAAGGAGTGCTGCATCAATTTCATTCGGACAGCCGCTCTAGCAGGGTAATTCACAACGAAAGATACGAACTAAATACACAAAAATGCCGTTATGAGTTGCAAGAGAGTGATGAGAAAATAAAATACCTCGGCGGTTCGCCTATATTAAAAAGCGAAGATAACGGCTGGGGTTTTGAAGAGAGCAGTAAAATTTACATCGAGCTTCCAGGTTCGCAAAAAGAGATTAGTTTTACCTTTGGAGAGCTGTGCAAGAGGGGTTCATATTTTAAAAAGCTTAAATATAAAGAAAAAATGCCGAAACTTGCAAAAGAGTTTTTGAAAAATATGCAAGATACCGCTTCAGTTTTTAGGGATTTTAGCAAAAACAGCAAAGAGATGGAAAAGTTTAAAAACTTTTTTAAATATCAAGCTTCTCCGCAAGATGTAAAATGCGGCGGAAAAATTTCACTGGAAACTCTGCTGATACCGCCGATAGATGCAACTTATGAGCCGGATGTGGAGTTTAAAATTTATATTCGAAAATCTACTCAAAAAGAGAAAGATATAATGAAAGCTATACTTAAAGGTTACTAAATGAAAAGGTTGTTAATTCTTATTGCCTTAATTGGCATAACAAGTGCAAAATACTACCCAAATGCCCTGTTTGCTGATGTAAGCGGGGTAGCGAGTAACGACACATTAAGTGTTAGAGTAAAGCCAAATTGGCGTTCAAGAAAGATTACCGAGCTTCCGCCAAATGCTTATGTCGGGGTTGATGAGTGTGTTAAAACCGGGCGCTCAACTTGGTGTAGAGTGCATGCCGTAAACCGTAACCTAGGTCAATATTTAGAATATAACGACAAGCTGCCCGGCTGGGTAAATGCCAGATATTTAAAGTTTTCAAGCAGAGGGTATGTTGCAGTTAACGGTAAAAAGAACTCTTGTGATTATGCAATAGGCTGCAAGAATGGAAAATGCCGTGTAGTTATTGATGAGATAATGAAGAATGGAGAAGTTACTGCAATTAAAAGCAAAACCTATCCAAGAAGTGTATTAACTGGCATAGGAGAAATGGATATTTTGTTTGATTATGGTTCAGAAGATGCAACAGAGGGTTACCCTTGCGGACGACTCAGCTTTAAAATAAATGATTATTTATCAAAACATACTTCCAGTTTTTCATCTGCAAAATCTGCTGCAAAAGGGTTTTTAAAAGCATTGCAGAGCCAAAATCTTTCTAAAATAAAATCTTTTATACATCCAAAATACGGTATATACATCACAGGAGATATACATTTTGCCGGTTATAATATTAAATTTAGCCGAAAACGCTTTGCGAAATTTTACAATAGCCCTAAAGAGTTTGTCTGGGGTTCCGATTACGGCAAAGGGGATCCTATAAAAATGAGTTTAAGAAAAATGATGCATTTAAAACTGCCGCTAAACAGAGTCAGCAAAATTACGCCTTTGCCCAAACTAAAATATTTTAAGGCGATAAAAGGATACACTTTAAAAGGTTTTGAGTTTTTCTGGAACGGCACTGGAAAAGCTCCTGAATTTAATTGGCGGGGAGCAGATATTATTATGGCTAAAATTAACGGAAAGTGGTATGCAGTCGGCTTTTTATGGAATAGGTGGACAATATAAGGAGAAAAAATGAAAAAACTTGCGATAGCTATTTTAATTTTATCTGCAAGCTTATATGCTTCGCAGTTAAATTTAAGGGCACCTCTAATAATAGGTGATACCCACAACATCTTCAGCTTTTGCCTAGGCAAGGCGCATCTTCGCAGGACTAGCCGTAGCTAATTCAAGAAGATGCAACGCGGCATAGGCGAAAGCTGAAGATGCCCTTCGGGTGGGCTTTGAAGAAGCAATCTTTCGCTAGATACTCACTTCGCCGTAGCTACGGCTACGCCTTGAGAGTCTCTATCAAAATCTTACATCTTCAAAGCCCATTGTGGGTATTACCTATTATTAGAGGTGCCCTTAAAATATTACAAAAACATAACGATAGACCACAATTATGATGATAAAGATTTTACATTTATGTATCAGTTTATGACACAGCATCCGCAAAAAGATGTAAAGATTATCAAAAACCCAAATTTTACTTGCAAAGATGCAGGCTTTACGCAAAAAGAGATGTATCAAGATTTGCTTCTTTACGGAAAAATAGTAAACGGCAAACTTATACAGAGCGAGAAAAAAGGCGGTTTTAAAGCAGAACACGCAAAAAAATATTTTAAAAAAACCGCAAAAGGCACGGCTAGCTGTGTAGAAATTTTCCGTTACAAAGGAAGCGAGCATTACGGAACTAAAAATTATGCTATACTTAGAGGTAAAAGGCAATAGATTTGCAACTTACACAAATAATTATTTTGCAAACACATAATTGGATATGGAATAAAATATATAGGTGTCTATATGTCCAATAATGTGAAATAATAAAACATTTATATAATTATTTGTCAAATTTATAAAAAAACCTTTATTATAAATTCTTTTTTTGGGTATAATGTTATCGTGATAATAAATATAGGGGATTTGATATGAGGGTCATTGTATATATGCTATCTTTTTTAGCTTTCTCTTTTTTAAACGCGGGAACAGTCTTTAAATTGTATAAATTTAAATCTGGTATGGTTAGTTATGATGTTAAAACTCAGAGTTTTGATAATAATTTAAATTCGCAAGTTCAAGGTGTTGCCAGATTAGTTTTTGACAATTGGGGAGCCAAAGAGTTAAAAGAGGAAGATGTGAGCGAAGTGCAAGCGGGCGATTTTAATGATACCAGAAGCCGCCACACTTTTGTTTTTAGCAATAACGGAACTGTTTATACTGTTGATTACGATGATAAAAAGATTTATAAAACCAGAGATAGAGATTTGGATTTAGCTATTGCTCAAAAACTTGATTTATCTGATGAGAGTATCAAGTCTTTAGAAAGGTTAGGTGCTAAAAAAACTGGAACTGAAAAAATTGCAGGTTTAGAGTGTGATGTTTGGGAATATAATGACCAACAAGTCTGTTTATATAAAGGTATTCCTTTAAAAATTGTTATTAAAAATGCGGGTTTTTACAGTGAAAAAAAAGCTGTTCAGGTAGTGCTTAACAAAGAAATTCCGGAAAAAGAGTTTAAATTGCCTAATTTTCATATAATAGAAGATGGTGATTACAGTAATGACAGAGCTTCTTTAGTTAGAACTGATGACTATATAAATTCTATTATGGATTTAAAAGCCGAAATGAAGAAAAAGGGTGTTAATTTAGAAGATAAAAATTTAACAGTTACTCCTGATTTAGAAAAAGACATTATTAATACTTTAGGAAAAAGATATTTAGCTAAACAGAAAAAGTATCTAAAACCTCTTATAGCGGAAATGAAAAAAGCTAAAGAGTGTATTGCAAAAGCTTCAAATAAAGAAGAGGCAGAAAAATGTATAGTTCCAATAAGAGAAATCAACGATAAATTAGGTGATAAAACACAAAATTATGA
>JALVXO010000185.1 GCA_027022775.1 Campylobacteraceae bacterium | reverse complement strand
TAAATAGCGATACAGAGTATGAAGTTGCAAAAATGGACGGATTAAATGCGGTTAAATTCAACCTGGAAAGTGATGCCTCTTTAAGCAATCTGGATATTTTGGATGAGACAATTTTAGTCTGCGTGCTGGATAACAACCATGAAAACCTCTTTTTGGCTCTTACGCTGCGCGGAATTTATAAAAGCAATTATATTGTTGCGGTTTCTGACTCCAGCCATTTAACCGATAAACTCAAAATGGCAGGGGTTAACAGGGTGATTGATATTTACACAATCAGTTCAAATGTGATTATAAATATTTTAGAGCAGCCGGTTGCAACAAAATTTCTGCAAGGGTTTATAAACAGGTCCCACAATTATATTTTTAAAGAGATAACTGTAACTGCATCATCGCCTATTTGCCAAAAAAATTTAAGCGAAATAGATTTTAACCGTTTTGGGGTTGTTTTTATCGGGATGATAGACAAAGATGAAGGAAACCAGTTTATCTTCGCAACTGTTGGAACAGATAAGATGGTAAAAGAAGGTGATGTAATTGTATGTGTAGGTAAAGAGGAGGATTTAAACAAATTTACAGTTGAGTGCGGAGGCGAATTATGAAAATTGCCGTAATTGGCGCAGGAAAATGGGGAAGCGCACTCTTTCACGCTTTTGGCCAAAAAAACGATGTTGTTATAAGCTCAAAACACAAAAGGGATATGGATGGTTTTATTCCGTTAAGTGAGGCATTTGAGTATGAATACCTTGTAATGGCAATCCCTACGCAATTTGTGCGCCAATTTATGCAGGAGCATTTTACCGACAGGGGGCAAAAAATCCTTGTTGCAGCCAAAGGGATAGAGATTAGCACCGGACGCTTTTTGAATGAAATTTACGAAGAGTTTTTGCCAAAAGAGCGCATAAGCTTTCTTTCTGGACCCTCTTTTGCAGCAGAGGTTATGAAATCGCTGCCGACTGCACTGGTTGTAAGTTCAACAAACCCCGAACTGGCAAAAAAATTCGCAAATGCGATGCCAAGCTATATACGCGGATATGTTGATGATGATGTAACAGGAGCGGAAGTTGCCGGGGCTTATAAAAATGTTATTGCCATAGCTTCTGGGGTTTGCGACGGGCTGGAGCTTGGAAATAATGCCAGAGCTGCGCTTATTTCGCGCGGACTGGTAGAGATGACCCGGTTTGGAACCCATTTTGGAGCCAGGGTTGAAACATTCCTCTCTTTAGGCGGAGCCGGCGATCTTTTTTTAACAGCCAGCAGCAATTTATCTAGAAATTACCGTGTAGGTTACGGCTTAGCAAAAGAGAAACCATTAAATGAAATTTTAAAAGAATTAGGAGAAGTAGCCGAAGGGGTGGCAACAACAAAAGCTTTAATGAAAATTGCCAAAAAACACAATATCTACCTCCCAATAGCCGCAGAGGTAGAAGCTCTGCTAAAAGGAAAAGACCCAAAACTGAGCCTGCTGGATTTGTTAAATAGGTAAAGTCACCAAAAGTAACCTGTACTTTTAAGCTTTATACCAAAGTTTAGTTTTTATAATTATCCGCCAACTCTATATCGCTTAACGCTTTGGCATTTGGGTTTCGCTCTTTTTTCATCTCCATATCTATAGGCTCTAATTCAAGCTTTTTCAGCGAAGCAATGGTTCCGCTTCGCACTTCGCTTTTTGGCGGGTTATAAACTTTAAAGCCGTTTTCATGCATTGCAAGGCGCACGGGGGTGGCGCTGGAGTAAGTGGTTATTATTATATCTTTGCTTGCAATCTTTTTTATATCGGCAAAATACTCTTTTGTCCAGAGGGCTGGGTTTTTCTTTGGGCTAAAAGCGTCTTGGTAGAGAATGTCTATTTTAGTCTCGATACCTCTTATAACCTCTCTGGCATCGCCTATTTTAACTTCGATTTTAATATTTTCATCTTCGTAAAAAAAGTTTTGGCTTACTGCCTCTATAACCGCTCTAAATGGCTCA
>JALVXO010000184.1 GCA_027022775.1 Campylobacteraceae bacterium | reverse complement strand
ATTGTAAACCTCTTTGATATCTACTGTAAAAAACCGTTTATCATCTGGAAAAAGTATCTGCCCAAGAACAGCCATATAGGCTAAATTGATACCGGTATAGTAACTGTATATTCCGTTTATTGCGTGTAAATTTTTATAACCTTTAACCAAAAGAAAAAGTTCGTCTGCATCTATTTTTTCTTTAGAAAAAAGAGCCCTTTTATGGTTAGAGAGCGCTGATGTTTTTAAATTTATATTTTCTATTGTATTTTGATGAATTAAAACATCTAAAATATGTTTTGCATCTTCGTATTTTTCTAAACTCCCTAGAGAATGAGCTTCTATTTTTTGAATTTCGGTAAGAAGACGGTAGCGTCTGTAAAGTTTTGGCAAAATATCTTTTATTACTGTTTTATAAAGACCCTTATCGTAAGAGAGTTTTGCAAATTCAACTAAAAACTCTTGATTTTCCACTTTTTTAAGCATAAACCCTTTTGTCATTGCTTTTTTAATAATTTCTTGGCACTCCTCTTTGCTTACGCAGCTTGCAAACTCTTCTAAAAGAGCCTTTTGAGAATTGCTAATAGGAGCCTTTGTGCGCAAAATATCAGACACATCCAAAGCACTCTCATTGGGCAGTTTTTTTAAATCCAATTCTCTTTCTATCGCTTCTTGTAAAAGTTTAATTTGCATACTATCACCCAAATCCCAAATATCTTTTGGCAAATCAAATCTTTTTTGCACGGCTATCAAAAAGGTTTTATCTCTAATATTTCCATCTCTTCGAATATAATCGCTTAATCTTTTTATATGTTTTTCATCTGTGGGAAAGTCAATAAGCTCTAAAAAATCTTTATTATAAGTAATGATTGCAGCTTCTTTGAGCATTTCGATAAATGTTTTTATTACTTTTGTCGGTTTCATTTTTGCCCTCTGCTATTTTATTGTGCGGCACAGCCGCACCTACATTATTGTAGCACAAATTTAGCGATTTTTCGAATCGGAAAAGTCGGAAATGAGAGCAGTATCATTTTTTATCCCAAAATTATCGATTTAAAGGATAAAAAATGACAAAGCTGCATCATAATAAAAACCACAAAGAGCTCTTTATTACTCTTAAAAAATTCGGCATCAGTCCAAATAATAATCAACTCCAGAAACTTTTTAAAGATTTGGAAGAAATTTTGGATTTTCAAAAAAGTGTTAAATTTTCAGAAAAAAACAATATATACCTTCCATCGACTAAAGAAGAATTGATAGAAATTTTTACTCTACGCAGCAGGGTGTATAAAAAAATGGGTTACGATAAAGAGTTTCCCGGTTTTATAAAAGGTTTAGATTATGACGATTACGATAAATCGAGTGCAATTTTATTTACAAAGCACAATGACAAAATTACCGGCACTTGCAGAGTTATTTTTGATTCTATAAAAACTATTCCGCTTGATAAAAATTACTCATTTAACAGTTTTAGAAAAAACTCCAAAACTTTAGCCGAACTTTCACGCTTAATTATAGAAAAACAAAATCACGGTTTAGGGCAGGAACCAAGACTTTTAACTAAAGGGACATATATAATTTTAAAAGCAAACGGTATCTCAACGCTCGTATCCGTAATGAAAGAAGAAAATTTTAGATTTTACAAAAAATTCGGCGGATTTGAAAAAATACACAAATTCAAAACCTACGGCAACTTAAGCGAACCGTTTATTGTTACATCTTGGGAGATAGCAAAAATATCTAAATACTTTAAAAGATTTTTTTTGAATGATGAGTTGTAAGAATAAAAAAATTACGTGGTGATAGTAATTAGAGGCATTTAGTAAATTTGGGGTCTGATGATAGTAATAGTATCTTTATTTTTCTTTTTTTAACTATCTATTATAAAAATATTAAAAAATTATGTCCTATACTTTTAAAAATAATAGTTTTTAGCTATAATTGTTAAATATTAATTAACAAAAAGGTTAAAATATGTTAAGTAATATTAT
>JALVXO010000183.1 GCA_027022775.1 Campylobacteraceae bacterium | reverse complement strand
AGTCTCATAAGTGCGGCTTGCATTTTGCGCCAGAGTTTTATTTCTACTGCTGGGAAGCCGCCGTAGATTTTATTGCCTTCTAAACTTTTTGTTACGCCTGTTCTTGCTGCAAGCATTGCGCCATCGCCAATTTTAAGGTGTCCGGCAGTCCCGCATTGACCGCCTATAACCACCCCTTTGCCCACAATTGTAGAGCCAGATAACCCAACTTGCGAAACTATAATGCTAAATTCGCCAATTTCGCAATTGTGGCCTATTTGAATTAAATTATCCAGTTTTGCGTTTGATTTTATTACGGTAGAGCCCAAAGCGGCGCGGTCAATTGTGCAGTTTGCTCCAATTTCTACATTATCTTCTATTACAACATTTCCGATTTGGTAAAATTTGACATTAGAACTGTCTTTGCTTACAAATCCAAACCCGTCGCTTCCAATAACCGTGCCGCTGTGAATTGTTGTTCTGTTTCCGATTTTGCAGCCGTGATAAATAGTCACATTTGGGTAGATAATGCAATTTTCGCCGATTGTAACGCCATCGCCCAAAAAGCAGCCTGCCATTACAACCGAATTCTTGCCGATTTTAACATTTTTGCCGCAAAAGACCCCATCTGAAACCTGCGCCCCCTCTTCCAAAGCCGGTTTAAAAGTCGCGGCGCTCGGTTTATAAGCAAACAAAGATGTAGCAAGCGCCATTTTTTTATACGGATTATCGGTAATAAGCGCCGCTGCCCCCTCTGGCAGATATTTGGCAAACTCCTCTTTTAAAATAACAGCACCCGCTTTTGTATTCTTTAAATCGTCCAAATATTTTGCATCGTGAAAAAAGCTTAAAGAGTGCTCTTTGGCATCTTTAAGGGTGGCAAGGTTTTTTATTTCCAAATCTTTCTGGCACTCCAGGTTTAAAAATTTGGCTATCTCTTTTAAACTTTTGCCCATTATCTCTCCATCGCTACAACGCCGCTTCTGACAACTTCTGAAGGGTTAAAATTCTCTATAGCCTCTATGCAGTGGCTGATTCTTGTAGATTCATCCGCCGCCATTGCAATAACCATATCTTTGGATGCGTTTACAATACCGCCGTTGTATGCCTCAAAAAGCGATTGGATACTTGCAAGGTTTGTATTTTTATCTACCGGGATTTTTACAAGCACCATCTCTTTTTCTACCATAGATTCGTGCTCTATAACTTTATAAACTGGAATAAGTTTATGGAGCTGTTTGATAATTTGCTCAATTACCCTTTTGCTCCCTTTTGTCACAATTGTCATGTGGGACATATTACTGTTTGGAATTGCCGCAACGGTTAAAGAGTCGATATTGTATCCGCGTCCTGCAAACAGCCCAGAAACCCTTGCTAAAACCTGGGCTTCATTTTGAACAACAACCGATATTACTTTTTTAACCGCTTTCATTATCTTTCCTTATACTCTAGCATCATATTATAAAGCGCTCCGCCTGCTGGCACCATTGGCAGAACATTTTCAAACCTGTCAACCGCAACATTTAAAAATGCCACCTTGTTTTGGGCAATCGCATCTTTTAAGGCAGCATCAAACTCCTCTTTTGTCGTAACATCATAACCGACCCCGCCGCACGCCTCTACAAGCTGTTTCCAGTTTGGCTGGTAACTTAAATCGGTTTGGGAGTAGCGTTTTTCATAAAAAAATGTCTGCCACTGTCTAACCATCCCCAGAAAATGGTTGTTTAGCATAACATTAATTACTGCAATGCCATTTTCTGCAGCGGTTACAAGCTCTTGAATATTCATTAAAATCGAGCCGTCTCCCGTAACATTTATAACCGTTTTTTCAGGGTTTGCCATTTTTGCTCCAAGGGCTGCCGGCAAGCCAAAGCCCATTGTTCCAAGGCCGCCAGAATTGACCCACTGGCGCGGGCGCGAAAACGGGAAGAATTGCGCCGCCCACATCTGGTGCTGACCAACATCTGAAGTAACGGTAGCATTTTCGCCTACCAG
>JALVXO010000182.1 GCA_027022775.1 Campylobacteraceae bacterium | reverse complement strand
AGCAAAAAAGAAGCAATTAAGCTCAAAAGAGCTTAATTTAATGGGGTTACATTTTCAGCTTGAGGGCCTTTTAAACCTTCGCCTATTTGGTAAGTTACTCTCTGACCTTCATATAGCGAAACTCTGCCGCCGTTTGGATTATTTACCTGGCGGAAGTGAACAAAAATATCCCCTTTCCCGTCAGCTTGAGAGATAAAGCCGTAACCTTTTTCATCATTAAACCATTTTACGGTTCCTTCTAAAACATTAGACATAAAAATTCCTTAAATTAATTTTGTGAAAATTTTGCAGGAAGTTTTTCTAGCAGGGTAACACAGGGTAACACATTGCAAGAAGAGAATCTATCCTCATCCTTTTCAAGAAAACATTATACCCGGTTTTTATAAATTTTATAAGCATTTATGTAATTTTTGTCACTTTTTAACGAAATATCAAATATAATAATTTTTAGTTTTTGTTTTTGGAGTGTATAGTGAATATAGATTACGGATTGTCTGTATGGGGAGATGGCAATTTTAAAATATCCGGCGATACTGTTGTAGTTGCCTATAAGAATGAACCGAGCCTTCTTGATATCACAAAAAGTGTCCGCGATAAAGGTTACAAAGGTCCTATCCTTCTTCGCTTTCCGCACTTAATTAAAAAACAGATAGATTTGCTTTTTGGCGAATTTAAAAGAGCTTCTAAAGAGTTTGGATACAAAGGGAGTTTTAATGCGGTTTTTCCGCTTAAGGTTAATCAGTTTCCAAACTTTATAAATGAGCTTTTAGATGTTTCAAACGGTTACAATTACGGGCTTGAAGCGGGTTCTAAAGCAGAGCTTATTATCGCTATGGCAAAAACCCCTATTGGCGCACCTATAACCGTAAACGGCTTTAAAGATAAAGAGATGATAGCCCTTTGCTTTATAGCTGCAAAAAGCGGGCATAATATTACTGTTATAATAGAAGGGTTAAATGAGCTTGAAACCATAATTGAGGTTCATAAAGAGTTTAACTCCAACTTTAGCGACAATGTAACCCCAAAAATTGGCATGAGAATTAGAATGCACAGCCTGGGTGCCGGTGCATGGGCAAAAAGCGGTGGTTACAGTTCAAAATTTGGCTTGACCTCCACAGAGCTTTTGGAGGCTTGCGATATGCTGGAGCGCGAAGGGCTAATTGAGCGCTTTAGCATGATTCATTTTCATATCGGTTCGCAAATGGAAGAGATTAATCCGCTTAAAAAGGCTTTAAGAGAGGCCGGAAATATTTATGCGGATTTAAAAAAGCACGGAGCCGTGGCGTTAAATGCAATAAATATAGGCGGCGGTCTGGCGGTTGAGTATTCGCAGGATAAAGCAAACAAAAATCGCAATTACTCCATAAAAGAGTTTGCAAACGATGTTATCTATTTTATGCAAGAGATTGCAAAAAACAAAGGGGTAAGCGAGCCAGATATCTATACTGAATCCGGGCGCTTTATAGCTGCTAGCCACTCTGTTTTGATTGCCCCTGTATTGGAGCTTTTTTCGCAAGATTACAACGAAAAGTTTTTGCGCCTGAAAGAAAAAAATCCGCCGCTAATTCAGGAGCTTTACGAACTTTACAAGGGGATGAAAAAGTCCAATGCACGCGAATATCTGCATGATGCAATCGACCATTTAGACAGTCTGCTTACCCTTTTTGATTTGGGTTATATAGATTTGGAAGACCGCTCAAATACCGAAATTTTGGTAAGCCTTATTATTAAAAAAGCAATAGACCTGCTTTCGCGCGAAGATAGCGATGAACTTAAGCGCTTGGAGAATAAAATACAAGAGAAGTATCTGGTTAATTTTTCTATATTTCAATCGCTGCCGGACTTTTGGGGGCTTGGGCAGAAGTTTCCTATAATGCCTATTTCGCACCTTTCGCAAAAGCCTACACAGGCGGCATCTATTTGGGATATTACCTGCGACAGCGACGGAGAACTGGGCTTTGATGCCTCTGTTCCTTTGA
>JALVXO010000181.1 GCA_027022775.1 Campylobacteraceae bacterium | reverse complement strand
TACCAAAATATCCACCACCAAATCCATTGGCGTATAGTCATCATTATGCAAAATAACTTTATACATCGGCGGATTGGTAATATCTATTTCAACATCTGTTAACTCTTTAATATTAGGCACTTCGTGTATCCTTTTTTGCTATTTTATACTATAATTATACCAAAATCTTTACTATGATATGCAACAAAAGCAGAATTTATGTGAAAAAGAGGTATCAAAATATCCGAATTAAAATATATAAGAAATCTTAACTATTTTGTTACCATCCAGTTACCTTTTTTTTATATTATTACATCCAGAAAAAATAAGGAGATGAAAAATGAAAAAAACAGCAATTCTTTCTATTATTGCATCAGGAGCTATTTTCGCAGGCGGAGATATAACACCTGTACAGCCAATTAAGCCGGCTGCTCCGGCAGCTTGTGATTTCTGGGGTATCGCCTCTTTTGCTTACAGAGCTCAAAAATTAAGTACAAAAGGAGATACTTGGGGTTCTAAAGACAATTATGCCATGTTTAAACTGGCTATTGGTGTAGAAAAAGATCTTGGATACGGTTTTGGTTTTGGTGCAGAACTTGACCATATTACCTATTTAGACGGAAGTTTAAACAAAGACAAAGAACACTCAAAACTTGCACAGTTTTATTTAACATATAAAACAAATAATACTGTTATTAAAGCCGGGCGTCAGGCACTGCCTAAAGCAGTTAGCCCATGGGCATGGTCATACAGAGATGCCGGTTATTTAAAACAGTCATTTAATGCAGTTACTGTAGTAAACAGCGACATTAAAGATACAACACTGGTTGCCGCATGGGTTCCTAGCTTGCACACAGATGCAGGAAATATAAAAATAAACGGTTCAAACAAAGGTCTGTTTATGCTTGGAGCGGTTAATAAATCACTGCCAAACACAACAAATGCTACAAGCATATATTATATTCCAAAAAATGGAAGCAGCGGCAAAGCATTTTCTATTTGGAATACAACAGAAACAAAAATCAACAATATTGAACTTGGCTTACAACTTGCTTATGCAAAAGCAGATGCAAACTCTATTGCTCTGGCAAAAAATGCCGCAGGCACAAAAAGCTCTTACAGCATTGCCGGATATATCGGAACAAATTTCGGCGCTTTAAATGCCAGATTGTATCTTGATTATATTAATGACGGAGATGCTACTCTTAATTTAGGAGGCACAAGCGCACTTTGGGGACGCTCTTTAGATAAATCTTTTGCTAATGATGTTGTACCGGGCAATAAACAAAAAATTGCAAAATTGGCTTTAAAATATAAATTTCAAAATAAAACAAGCGCATACCTTGATATAGCTGCAGACAAACCTGACAGCGGAAAAACCGCTTACGGTTTAATAACCGGCTACAAATTTAAAATTAAAGATGTTAATGTAAAAGTTGAATACCGCTATGTAAAAAATAAAGATTTTACAAAAAGACAAGACCAAAGATTTAGAGTTCAAGCGGTTTATAAATTTTAAAACTTCAAATATCCTCTTATATTTCTCTAAAGTGCGGTTTGCCGCACTTGCAAACTATCAGTAAAAACTTTTTGCTCCCTGACATTTTAACCCAATCTAACCTTCTATTTACCAGCAAAAAAATCGGTTATTTCTAGGCTTTAAACTCTAATTATTTTTTAAAAATTTAAAAAACTATAGAATAACTTGACAAAATTCTTAATTTATATTATACTTTGTTAAATTATTTAAGGATTTATTATGAAAGTTTCTAAATCTGCAAAAGAGAAAACCAAAATTAAAATTTTAAAATGCGCGGTTGATTTGATTATAGAGAAAGGGTTTGAAAATACTACGCTTCGCGAAATTGCAAAAGCGGCAGGGGTTAGCAATCCTACAATTTATAACTACTTTCCCTCAAAAGAGAAACTGCTTTTTGCATATATAGAGCAAAAACACAAAGAGACGCTTAAGATTTTGGAAGCGATAGAGGATTTTAACACTTACACCCTTCGCGAACAGCTGCAGACTTTAATAGAAACAGAATTAGAGCTTTACCTGGAAGACAGGGAGTTTGTGCAGCAGATTGCAGATATGGTGTTTAACTCAAGCGCGCTTAAACTTAGCAAGCTATACAGCACAAATGAGCAGTTTATCGAAATTGTAAGAGCAATGCTAGAGAGTGCGATAGAAGCGGGAGAGATTGAGAAACCGCCGTTTTTGGATTATCTGCCAACACTATTTTGGGACTATTTTATAATGGTTGTTGCTTACTGGCTAAAAGACGAGAGCGAAAATTTCGAAAACACAAGCGCATTTATAGACCACTCATTGGCGCTTATAGAGTCGCTTTTAACAAGCGATATTTTAAGCAAAGCAACCGATTTGGGGGTATTTATTTTTAAAACCCATTTTCTCTCAGCCATAAAAAGCGTATCGCTTAAGCCCAAAAAATTTAACAAAATCAAAAAAAATCTTTCCGAGGTGCTAAATGGATAAGGCGCTGCCGGCAAGCAAACTAAAGCGCGGCGGAGTACTTGCAAAATCGGCTCTTAAAATCGGCATAAGCCGCGGCAAAAGCTACATAAAAGGGGCTTCTAAAGAAGAGAGCGACGATGAGATAGCAGAAATTATTTTGCAGGCTCTAAATGAGTTAAAAGGTGTTTCGGTAAAAATTGCGCAGACTCTGATTTTGGGTATGCCTTTTGCGAACCAAAAATATTTAGAAAAAATCGAAAAAAGCTTCGATTCGATAAAGCCGATAAACAGAGCACTTATTAGAAAAATAATTAAGCAGGAACTTGGCGCTTACCCCGAAGAGATTTTTGACAAATTCGAAGGCAAAGCTTTTGCAAGCGCCAGTTTGGGGCAGGTTCACAAGGCTAAATATAAAGGCAAAGAGTTAGCTATCAAGGTTCAGTATCCCGGCATTGCAAGAAGTATAGAAAGCGATATGTCCATTATTTCGTTTATATTAAAACGATTTAGCAAAGGGGCAAAAGTTGAGCATATTGTAAGTGAACTTCGCAACAGGCTTAATGAAGAGCTTGATTACCTAAACGAAGCTGCAAATGCCAAAAAGTTTTTAAGCGCTAAAAGAAACGAAGATATCGTAATACCTAAAGTTTATGATGAATTTACA
The DNA here is from genome assembly GCA_027022775.1 of Campylobacteraceae bacterium. GTDB lineage: Bacteria > Campylobacterota > Campylobacteria > Campylobacterales > Sulfurovaceae > JAADEQ01. The sequence goes on along the minus strand of JALVXO010000181.1, from coordinate 5,792 downwards.
ACAAAAAGGGTGCTTGCAACCGAGTTTCTTGAGGGCAAAAGTTTTAAAGAGTTTTTAGAGAGCAACCCAAGCCAAGAGCAAATAAACAGATACGCCCAGCTGATTTTTGATAACTTTTTTGATTCACTGTATGGGATTAAAACAATCCACGCCGACCCAAACCCCGGCAATTTTCTCTTTTTAAAAGACGAAAAACTTGGCATTATAGATTTTGGCTGCACAAAAAAGGTTGACGGGGAGTTTTTAAAATCATTCAACAAGCTGCACCTGTCATTAATAGACGAAATAGAGCCGTTAGAAATCGCAAAACAGTATATGCAAATGGGGATGATAGAACCTTCAAGCGATGAAGAGATGCTTAAATTTTACAAAGAGATAATAAACCCGCTAGATACGATTTATATCGAAATATTTAAGCAGGACAGATACGATTTTAAAGAGAGCAATTACGCAAAAAGAGGCTTTGACGCCATATTCAAAGTGCAAAAAAAGCAGGCAAAATCGGTGCAAAATTACAACCAAGACTACCTATTTATCGACAGAACCCTGCTTGGATACTACGCAATGTTCGAGCGAATGGGCGCGCAGATAGATACGCGGTATGTGAAAGGGTTGATGAGGAGCTTTGAGAGGTGAGGATTTAAAAGTTTGAAGTTTGAAGTTTGATGTTTTAAGTTTTAAGTTTTAAGTTCCGTAATCCGTATTCTGTATTCCGTAATCCGCATGTAGGTGCGGCCGTGCCGCACATTTGATGTGGGGTTAAATTAAGAATTAAGGGAAAACAATGAAAACAAAAATCCTAAAAACAGCCCTGCCTCTTGGCTTTTTTATCTTTATAAGCTCAATCATTTTTATAGCCGACAGCGCAAATTACAATTTTGCTCTGCGCTGGGTCGGGGCGGTTCCTTATGGCGATAAAATCGGGCATGCTGTGCTTTATGGAATAATGGCGCTGCTTTTAAATTATGGTCTCTCTTACAAAAAAATCAAAGGCTTGCCGCTTGGAGCGGTTTTGGTTTTGATATTTGCTATTTTAGAAGAGTTTAGCCAAATCTATTTTCCGTCGCGCACATTTGATTTAAAAGATATTTTAGCCGATATTATCGGTATAGCGCTGTTTAGTTTATGGAGAATAAAATGAAAACTTACGATATTGCAATAATCGGAGCAGGGCCTGCGGGTGCAACTTTAGCCAGGGAGCTGGGAGAAAAATATAAAGTTTTGCTTGTTGATAAACGCAATTTAAACAAAGCGCCCGGCAAAGTTATTAAAAACTGCGGCGGGTTGATTGCACCCGATGCCCAAAAAGCGCTGGCAAGTTTTGGCTTGGCTATTCCTAAAGAAGTGCTTGTAAGCCCGCAAATGTTCAGCGTTAAGGTTATAGATTTCGATAACAGCCTGGTGCAAAATTATCAGCGCCACTATATTAATACAGATAGAGAACTTTTTGACAGGTGGCTTGTTGGTTTAACAAATTGCGATAAAGCTTTTGGTTTCAGATTTAAAAATGCGATTAAAAAAGGCAGCTTTTATGAAATAACTTTAAGCAAAAATAGTCAAAAACTGCTTGTTAGAGCCGATATTTTAATCGGTGCAGACGGCGCAAACTCCAGGGTAAAAAAGCTTTTGCAGGATAAAAAAGAGCCAAAAAGGTATATCAGCATTCAAGAGTGGTTTAAAAACAGCCAAAATATAAATGAGTATGTTGCAATATTCGATAAAGAGATAAGCGATTTTTACTCTTGGATAATTCCAAAAGAAAACGGGCTGATTTTTGGCACTGCAATAGAAGAGGGCAAAAATGCGGCGCATTTTCACAATTTGCAAAAACAAAAACTAAATGCGCTGGGGTATAACCTACATGCTTCTGTTAAAAAAGAGGGCTGCTATCTGCTCCGCCCAAGAGGCAGCAGAGATTTAACGCTTGGCAAAGACAAAATTGCACTTATCGGGGAAGCAGCGGGCTTTATAAGCCCGACCTCCGCAGAGGGTATAAGCTATGCAATGTTAAGCGCAAATGCTTTGGCCCGGGCGATTATAGAAGATAAAGAGGAGTTTTTAAAACTTTATAAAATCAAAAGCCGTTTCTTAAAAAGAAATATAGATTTAAAAATACTAAAATACCCGCTTATGTATAACAAAAGTTTAAGAAAATTGATAATTAGTTCAAAAATCGGGGCTATGAAGATAAGCAAAGAGAGTTTAGCAAATGCGCCGCTCTCTTTAGCTTTTGAGCATTAACCCATTTTTAACTCTTTATCCATCCACTCTTGCATAAAGCCAAGCTGCATGCCTATTAAATCTATATCGCGCCGCTTGGCTTTAGGAGACGGCAGCCAGTTTGCAACAAAATCATCGCACATAGAGCTGTTAACACTGTTAATAAGATACTCCGCATAATCGCGCACATTATCCACCTCTAACTTTTCTCCGGTTTCACTGTTGCTTATTTTAATAATAAACCCGTCATCTGTAGATTCAATCTCTGCATCAATTCTTAAAAGACTTCTTCCTTTTTTAGCTTTTGGTTCCTTATAAGCCATTTGCCACCCTTTTTTTATGTAAGTATATCATAAATTGTAACTTTTTAACTGTGAGTAGATCTGTTTTAGCTTAATGCTCTTTTTATAAACTTTTTTAAAATCTGTTTGGGTGAAATTAATGGTTTTTAAGAGGGTCAATTAAACTTTAACTTGAGAAACATTAGATGAGAATTTATATCCTCTTCTTCTTACTGTATGGATTACCTGGAACCCTAAAATACTTTTTAATCTTTTTCTAATTTGGTTTATTGCAACCTCTACCGTATTGTCGCTGACATATTCAGGCTCTTCCCAAAGTGCATTAATTATCTCATCTTTAGAAAAAACCCTCTGGTTTCTTAAAGCCAGATAGACTAAAATATCAAAAGTCTTTCCATTAAGAGTTACGATTTTATCGTCGTAAATAATCTTTTTATTCGCAATATCAATAGTTAATTTATCAATTTCTATTTTTGTGCCGTAAAGGTTTCTCATATTTGCCAAAACCCTTGCAGCAATCAAATCAGGCTGGTCAGTATGTCTGTATATTACATCATCTACATTTAAATCATAAAACTCTTTATGGTTGGTATGAGGTTCTGTAATTACTATAACTTTGGTTTCTGGCTTTTTCTGCTTTATCTCATTAACAAAGCGCTCCATGGCATATTTCATTTTTTCATCAACAATTATTATCAATTCATAATGTCTAAAATATGTAAAGTTAGTCGCATCATAAAGATCTTCAGCGCTATCTAAAATGCAGATAAAATATTCAGAAATCGCTTTCTCTACCTTTTTTGCAAACTCTTCACTAAATCCAATCGTCAATATTCTCATTTCACCGCCATTTTTAAAATAAAACTTAAACTTATCTATATTATAATTTGATGCACATCAATTTTTAGTAGCATATTTATATCCAAATTAGGCTTATTTAAAAATAAAAGCAGTTAATTTAAATTTTTTTTTATGTTTTTTTTAAGGTTACAAAAAGAAACAGATTCTTTAACTTTTTTGTTTAACAATCACTCTTTTGGGTTCTAAATGTTTTATAAACTCTTTAATCATCGGTTCTTCCAGCAGATCTTTAGGGTCAATATCTCTGCTTGCTTCGCTTTTACCTTGTGGCATAATACAGCTGTTTGTTTGAGGAGCTGGCTCTTTGGGTTCAACTTTACCTGACTCTTTAGCTTCAGCTGTTAAAATTAATTTTTTTTTTGGAATAATTTCAGTATTAACCCCAAAAAGTTCCTGAACAAAAAGTTTAATTATATTCCACCCTTTTATAAGAAGCTTTTTATCTTCTCCTTCAGCTTCAGACTCCCAAGTGAGCTTCCCGTTTTCAAAACTAATAAAATGGATGTTTTTTTCAAAAGCTTCGCCAAGCTCATAATTTCTGTCATATATTTTTTCTATCAAGGCTTTAAAAATCAATTCGCCGCTTTTTTCTGTTTTTAAATCAGGCTCTTGGTTAACAGCTTCTTTTTTCTCCGCTTTTGTTTCTGCTTTATGCTCTTGCACAGCCGGCTGTTTCGCACTATTTGGCTGCGGAGCTTTAAGCTCGCTTTGCAGCTTGTTTATCATATCATCTATATCATGAATATTCAATGCTTCAACCATTTTAAAAAGGGTCAAAGTCAATACAAATTCACCGCTGCTTCCGATACTTAAAAGATTTTTGCCGTCTGCTAAAATTCTAAAAAACCTGTCTATTGTTAAAGTATTTAATCTCCCTGCTGAATTTAGCAGCTCATTTTGAAGATATAAAGTAAGTTCATCAATAATCATTTCTGCTTCGAATTCGGCATATTTTTGTATAAAATTCAAAACCGCTTTTTTATCTTTGCTTAAAATAGACTCTATAAGGCTGTTTAAAGTATTTGGGTCCACAATCCCAAGCATATCTGTTACGGTTTTTGTATCCAGTTTGCCATTGGCATACACTATTGCCTGATCCAACAGTGTTAAAGAGTCCCGCAAAGACCCTTGCCCGCTTCTGGCTATAATATCTAATGCATCTTTTTCAAACTCAATATTCTCTCTGTTTAAAATAAAGGCAAGATGCTCGCTTACAGTTTTTACAGGCAGCTTTTTAAACCTAAAATGCTGGGTTCTGCTTAAAATTGTAGCCGGAAGTTTCAGCGGGTCGGTTGTTGCCAAGATAAATTTAACAAATTCGGGCGGCTCTTCCAGGGTTTTTAAAAGAGCATTAAATGCCTGTACTGTCAGCATGTGTACTTCATCAATAATAAATATTTTAAACCTGCCGATTGAAGGCTTGTATTTTGTATGTTCTATTAACTCTTTAATATCATCAATGCCGCGGTTGCTTGCGGCATCCATCTCTATAATATCTATATGCCGCCCTTCATTTGCCATTATACACTGTTCACAGCTTTGGCATGGCTGACTGGTTGGTCCGTTTTCACAAAGCAGCGCTTTAGCAAAAATTCTGGCAGTAGAGGTTTTTCCGCTCCCTCTTATGCCCGAAAAAAGATAAGCATGAGACAGTTTGCTCCCATCAAGTGCAAGGCTTAAAGTTTTAGAAACAGCTTCTTGCCCAATTAATTCAGAAAAAGTAGAAGGTCTGTATTTTCTCGCTAAAGCCTCTGCCAAACTTTTGCCTTTAAATGGTTTTTATTATTGTATTACAAAACTGCTTATTGCTACATAATTGTTTTTTAAATTTTTATTAAACCAATAATCTGATGCGATAAAATGGATTTATTTTTAGGAACAAAAAAGCAGTTTTAAATGGTTGAAAATTTTCTTTTATAACCATTTATTCACACTGTGAATTTTAGTGTGAATAAATGGGACTATTGAGTATTTAACTCTTTGATTGCCTGGACTGTTTTTTCCAAACTTGCCATATCGCTTATATTAAAATGAGGTTTTTTGGTAAGTTTGCGGTTTAAGCCTTTTAAGACACTGCCGTGGCCAAACTCTATGTAGCAGTCAACCTCATCATCTATTGCTAAAATTGACTGTTTATAAAGCACAGGTTTTACAAGCTGTTCTGGCAACAGTTCAAGCGCTTCTTCTTTGCTAGAGTATGGTTTTGCCGTTACATTAGAAATTACAGGGGCTAAAAATTCATCTTTAATAACCTTTTCCAACTCAGCTTTAAACGGCTCTACCGCGCTTTGAAGAAGAGGGCAGTGGCTTGCAACGCTCATATTCAAAAGCATTGCGCGTCTTGCACCCGCCTCTTTTAATTTTGGCTCAAGCTCGACCAAATCGGCTTTTATTCCCGCAATTACAATC
>JALVXO010000180.1:388-1994 GCA_027022775.1 Campylobacteraceae bacterium | reverse complement strand
GCTCATCCCTATACCTAAAAGAATATTAGTGATAAGAAGTAGGTAGAAATTTTCTAAGGTAAAATAAAAAAGTAAAGAAGAGATAAAAGTTAAAAAGAGTGCATACGAAAAAAGTTTAGGGCTGAGTTGAATATAACGTATAAAAAGAAAAGGAAGAATAAATCGTACTAAGGGTGAAGCGGCAAAAAGAATACCTATCTCAGAAGGCGCATAACCCAGCATCTGTAAAACTTTTGGCATAAAAATGATATATACCCCAACGATGTAAAAATAAAAAAAATAAAATGCGCTGAGGATAAAAGCCATATTAATCTAATTTATAGATAACGGTAGTGCGACTAATAAGGTCATGCAGGGTAAGTTTTTTTCGTGTTATCAGCATAAGGGCAATGCTGATAAAAGCAAATATCGGCATGATTAAAAAGACAAATCGCATAATTAACTGTAAAAAAGAGGGTTTTTTAAAACTGACCGCATCAACTAAAACAATTTTAGCCATTTTTTTCCCTGGTGTTTGCCCTGTTCGTGACCAAAAAGTTAAAATCACCACAGCCCAAAGGGACAAGGTTATAAAAAAAGGCAGAGGGTTGGGTTCATGTTTTTCAAGAGTTTTTGTAGAAATTGTTGTGTTAGTCTCTTGTGTAAGTTTTGTTTGTAGAACGTGTTCTTTATGTTCTTTTTTTGCTAAAGCGTCTTCTACCCCATCCATAAAACCTGGTTGATTTTTAATGGTTTCGTATCCAAAACTTATCATAATAATCAGTACAATAGGAATACCTATCATAAAAACATCGGTTACAAAAGCAAGGAAACGTGACCAGAAACCAGCATAAATTACTTTGACTGTTTGTTTCTTTGTTTTTTGGGTATTTTTGCCTTTTTTTACATCTTTCCAACGTGCCATAAGTATATTCTTTTCTATTTTTTAGCAATTATACAACAGAAGTTCATAACTCTACACATTTCTCACACATAGGCCTTATATAATACATACATGAGAGCGATATGGAGTCCTTAAGAGACTTGTCATGAAGTGTATCGACTTTTCATTTTATTTATTCTCCCTAGAATCTTGGCTTATGTTCCCCCTAGCATAAGCCTTTTTTTCGAATTAAACTTTCTGCATTAATTTTTTCATAACTTTTTTAGCCTATAATGAGTTTATCTTTAAAAAAAGTAGTATGAATGTATAAATTATCCTTAGTCTTTTTAACTTTTTTCTTTTTTGTTGCTTGTGGGGGTGAACCTGCACCTGAAAAAAATTCTATGGCTGCAATGCGTGCCAAGATGGAAGCTCATGAAAAACAGAGATTCTCCCATACTTCACATAAAAGAGTAAAGAAAAAAGTACGAACAACTAAACGTGCAGATGATCCTACGGCGTATGTTTATAAAGATAAGGTTCTTAACTTAAAAGAAGAAAAAGTTTGGGCAGATGCGGGTATTGATAATAAAGAGTATGTCAAATGGGCTAAGTTAGGTATGCAAGCTAAAGAGGTGAAAAAGTGGAAATCTTTAGGTCTCTCTTATGCTGCTATTACGGTCTTTAAAAAATTAGATTATACCGTTGAGAAGGCAAAAAAGTTTCTGAATCAAAAGTTTATTT
>JALVXO010000180.1:0-378 GCA_027022775.1 Campylobacteraceae bacterium | reverse complement strand
GTTTATTTCCCGCCCAGGTTTTTATCGTCAATTTGGAACACCGGTGTATGAGTTTGATGAAATTTGTAAAAATGTAATTAAACGACAGCAGCCGCCTTTTGCTTTTTTAGAAGAGAAGTGTCTGCCTTATATGAAAGCCTCTCATAAAAATGAAGTAATAGGGCATCTTTTAGATGAGTCCAAAATAAAAAAAGGTCCCCTTCCTCTTGAATATTTAGCAGAACTTCGCCGTTTAGCTAATGAACACTCAAAAATACGTTCAGGAATGGAAGTTACTATTGAAGAGTTTATTGATGATGAAGATAAAGAGAATTTCATCTTTTTATTTCCATTATTAAAAAGTGAACCTACTGAATATGAGATGCAATACATAGATAA
>JALVXO010000179.1 GCA_027022775.1 Campylobacteraceae bacterium | reverse complement strand
CAAAAGAGCTTGTTTTTTACCTTATCTTGCAAAATGCTTTCGCTAAAGGCGGTATCTAAGCTAACGGTTTCTATTACGGTTTTTACAAACTCTCTATCTTGCTCAAAGCTTACTGTTCCTTTTTGCTTGGTTACTACCTCTTTTGGTATTTTGCCAGTTACTGGCAGTATATCGTAAGTTTTACCCTTTTTGTTTAAATCTTTATAAGCATATCCGACGCAGATTTTGTGCGGGTCGCAAGGCAGGGGGATTAAATCTTCGCTGGTAAACGGATTTTTGCTATCTTTAATTATTGCTTCTCTAATTTCGCTTAAAAGCACTCTGTAATCGCCTTTTGCATTCATTCTGCCGGTGTTTTGAATTGGCTGAAACACTACGCCTCTAATGCATTTATAGCCCCTTGCAAACTCGATAATATCGGCTATTTCGCTATCGTTTACGCCTTTTTGAATTACGCAGACAATTGTTGTAGAAATGCCCAGTTTTTCTAAGTTTTCAAGTGCCTTTAGACGCACCTTTTTCATATTTTGGGCGCGAATGCTTTTTAGGGCATCTTCTTTTAGAGAGTCAAATTGCAAATATACCTCAAATCCTCCGCCAAGTTTTTTTAACTCTTTTGCAAACTCAAAATCGTTGGCAATTTTTATGCCGTTTGTATTTAGCATAAGGTGGCGAACAGGCGATTTTTTAACAAGTTTTAAAATCTCTAAAATTTGCGGATGTGTTGTCGGCTCTCCGCCTGTAATTTGAATTAAATCAGGCTCGTTCTCTACCTTTAGCAGGGTTTGCAGCATCTGCTTAATTTCATCAATACTCTTAATCTCTCCGGCACCAACCTTAGAGGCGTTAAAGCAGATATTGCACTCCATATTGCACTCGTTTGTAATGTTAAAAAGTGCTAGGCATGGGTGGTTTTGGTGTTGTGGGCAGACACCGCAGTCAAAGGGGCATCCGCGTTTAACTTTAGTTAGTGCGGTTTGGGGCAAATCGGGCTGTTTTAAGTAATCGTTGCAGAGTTTAAAATAGCCGTAATCGCTAGATATTTTAACCCGGCTCTCACCGCACTTTGGGCAAAATTTTCGCATAAAAACTTCGTTATCTTTTACCACTATATGAGCATCTACAAGCTTTTTTAAATTGCCGCACTTGTGGCAAAAGCTTTGTGTAGAGTGTAAAAACAAATCGTAACTACTGTCGTAATAAGCCATCTTTTTCCTTTGGTGTTTTTTGCTTTGCAAAAAAAGCTTAGAGCCAACAATGTAACTTCGCCTTTTTAAGCGGCAAAGCCGCAAATATTAAACGCGGCGCTAGCCGCACCACTAGCTTTAAGCTTTAAGCTTTGTGCTTTATGCTTTTGAAGCTTTAAGCTTCAAATAAACAGTTGCATAAATCATTAGCAAAATTGCTAAAATCTGAAAAATATTTAAGCCAAATGCAACTTTATCATAAGGCTTTAAAAACTCCCATAAAAATCGTTGTGCCGAGTAGTAAAAGGTAAAAATATAAAACCCTTTTTGCATAAAAAAAGCTCTTTTATACTTTAAAAGCCAAAGGCTAAAGAGAAAAAATGCAAACATTGCAAAACTCTCATACAGCTGTACCGGATGACGTTTTATACCGTCTCCAAAATCAACGCTCCATGGGACTTCTGCAGCAATTCCATAAGTAAAATCCTCTAGCCCCGACATAAAACAGCCTATTCTGCCTATAGCAATACCAATAGCTAATGATGGCACAAAATACGCCCCGGTTGAGTCCTTTATACCGTATCGCTTTTTAAAAATTTCTATTGCCAAAATTGCTCCAAAAAGCGCTCCTATAACCGATTTGCCAAAAGAGAGTTTATGTAAAGATAAATAGTTATTTACCGTGCTAAAAACAATTGCCCCAAACACAAAACCGACTACTGCATAGGTGTAATAACCCCACTTATCCTCACTACTTAAGGCAATTTTGCCTTTAAATAGCCAATATGCCATTAAAAATGATACAGTATAAGCT
>JALVXO010000178.1 GCA_027022775.1 Campylobacteraceae bacterium | reverse complement strand
AAGAGTATGAGATCACCGACGACAATACTGAAGCAGATGTCATCATCGTTAACACCTGCGGCTTCATCGATGCTGCCAAAGAGGAGAGCATCAATACCGTCCTAAACCTCCACGATGAACGGAAAAAAGACTCCGTACTGGTCATGGCAGGATGCCTCTCGGAGCGCTACAAAGAGGAGCTCATGCAGGAGCTCCCGGAGATTGATATCTTTACCGGTGTGGGTGACTACGAAAAGATCGATGCACTCATCGCCAAAAAGCAGAGCACCTTCTCTCCGGAAGTTTACCTCGCTACCGAAGAGAGCGGCAGGGTCATCACCGGATCGAACTACCACGCCTACATCAAGATCGCCGAGGGATGTAACCAGCAGTGCAGCTTCTGTGCGATCCCCAGCTTCAAAGGCAAACTCCATTCCCGCAGCCTCGAGTCGATCGTCAAAGAGGTGCGTATGCTGGCAGAAAAGGGTTTCTATGACTTCTCTTTTATCTCTCAGGACAGCTCCAGCTACGGACGCGATATGGGGCTCAAAGACGGCTTGCGTGACCTCATCAAGGCAGTTGAGTCCATCGATGGTGTCAAAAGTGCCCGTATCCTCTACCTCTATCCCAGCACGACAAGCTTTGAACTCATCGATGATATTGCCGACTCCAAGATCTTTCAGACCTACTACGATATGCCCATCCAGCACATCGATGACCGTGTCCTCAAGACAATGAAACGGGGCTTTGGCGAAGAGAAGACCATCGCGCTTCTTGAGCATATGAAGAGCAAACCAGATGCCTTCATCCGCACTTCAGTCATCGCTGGACATCCTGGTGAGAGCGAAGAGAGCTTCAACAAACTCTGCAACTTCATGGAGAACTTCGGCTTTGACCGCTTCAATGTCTTCGCCTACTCCAACGAAGAGACAACAGCCGCCTACACCATGGAGCAGCTGCCACCAGAAGTAATCGAAAGCAGAGCACAGCCCCTTGGCGAAATTGCCGAGAAGACAACAAAAGCCTCCCTCGAAAAGATGGTCGGCAAAACCGTTACCCTCGTCATCGACGGCGAAAGCGACGAGCACGAATTCCTCCTCTCCGCACGTCCGCTACAATGGGCAGTGGACATCGACGGAGAAATACTTGTCAACGATACGAATGATCTGCCTGTGGAGTATGGCAAACTGTATAAAGCAAAGATCACTGAGTTGGCAGGAATGCAGCTTTTGGCAACGTTGATTAGTGAGGAAGTAGGAAGTAGGAAGTAGGAGTGAAAGAGAGTGTTTTATTGGAAAAGAGTTTGGCTTTTGCATTACGTATTGTCAAACTCTCTCGCTATCTACAACAGGAGCATAAAGAATATATTTTATCTAAACAGGTAGTCCGTAGCGGAACAGCTATTGGAGCACTCATTCGAGAAGCACAATACGCACAATCTAAAGCAGATTTTCTTAGCAAACTTACTATTGCACTTAAAGAAGCCAATGAAACAAAATATTGGCTAACAATATTGGTAGAATCATCATATATTACGCAAATAATGTATCAGAGTATTGAACCTGATGCTGAAGAACTCCTCAAACTGCTTATTGCAAGTACAAAAACATTAAAACAAGGGGAGTAGTCCATGCTCACACTCCTACCTCCTACCTCCTACCTCCTACCTAAAAAGAATCTCCTCGCTTTCTCTGCCGGCATCGACTCCTCCGCCCTCTTTTATCTTCTTTTAGAGAACAACATCAAATTCGACATCGCTATTGTCGATTACGGGATAAGGGCTCAGAGCAAAGCGGAGGTGGCACACGCCAAGGCACTGGCAAAACAGTACAACCTTATCTGTCATACCGCAACAGCACCGCAGTTTACCTCACACTTCGAACAGCAGGCAAGAGCGTTTCGCTATGATTTTTTTGAGACACTGATACAAAAACATGGGTATGACACCCTGCTTACTGCACACCAGCTCAATGATCAGTTGGAGTGGTTTCTGATGCGTCTGAGCAAAGGGGCGGGAGTGAGCGAACTGGTAGGACTTGAACCTATCACAGACAA
>JALVXO010000177.1 GCA_027022775.1 Campylobacteraceae bacterium | reverse complement strand
GTGTATATTACAGAGGGGCATGTTGGTTACAAGCTTGGCGAATTTGCGCCGACAAGAACATTTAGAGGCCACAAAGGCACTGTTCAGAAGAGGTAGGTTAAGATGAGTAGAGCACTATTAAGATTTGTAAGAGTATCGCCTATTAAAGCAAGACTGGTAGCAAGAGAGGTTCAGGGAATGAATGCAGAGCTTGCTCTTGCGGCTTTAGAGTTTATGCCAAACAAAGCGGCTAAAATTATCTCTAAAGTTATCGCTTCTGCAGTTGCAAACGGCGATTATGAGCCAGAAGAGGTAGTAATTACATCTTGCAGAGTTGACAAAGCGGCATATATGAAGCGCTGGAGACCTAGAGCTAGAGGAACTGCAAACAGAATTTTAAAGCCGACTTCTCACATTTTGGTGGAAGTAGCTCCGGCAAATAACGGAAAGGATGCGTAACTATGGGTCAGAAAGTTAATCCGATTGGTTTAAGATTAGGAATTAATAGAAACTGGGAGTCTAGATGGTTCCCTGCAAAAGACAGAGCTCCATCTTTTATTGCAGAAGATTACAAAATCAGACAGATGCTTAAAAAAGAGCTTTTCTATGCGGGTGTGAGCAATATTATTATTGAAAGAACCGTTAAAAAAATCAGAATCACAATTGTAACTGCAAGACCTGGTATTGTTATCGGTAAAAAGGGTGCAGATATTGAAAAGCTTAAAGTTAAGCTTCAAAATATGCTTAACAAAAGCGTTGCAATCAATATTAGAGAAGAGAAACGCCCGCTTGCAAATGCTCAGCTTGTAGCAGAGAGCGTTGCTCAACAGATTGAACGCCGCGTGGCATTCAGACGCGCAATGAAAAAAGCTATCCAGGGAGCTTTAAAGCAGGGTGCAAAAGGTATTAAAATCTCTTGTGCAGGCCGTTTGGCAGGTGCAGAGATGGCAAGAACAGAGTGGTATCTTGAAGGGCGCGTGCCGCTGCACACTTTAAGAGCGAAAATCGATTACGGTTTTGCAGAAGCTTTAACAACTTATGGAAATATCGGTGTTAAAGTATGGATTTTCAAAGGCGAAGTTCTGCAAAAAGGCATTGAGCCGGAGAAAAAAGAGTCTCGCCCTAGACGCAGAAGAAGAAGAGGAGAGTAAGCCATGTTAATGCCAAAAAGAACCAAGTGGAGAAAGTATCAAAAGGGCCGCAACAGAGGCAAATCTTACCGCGGCAACAGAATTGAATTTGGCGAGTTTGCAATTAAAGCAACAGAAGCTGGAAGAATCGATTCACGCCAAATTGAAGCAGCCCGTATTGCAATGACAAGAAAAGTAAGCAGAACAGGTAAAACCTGGATTAGAGTTTTCCCTGACAAACCTTTAACCAAAAAGCCTTTAGAGACAAGGATGGGTAAAGGTAAAGGCGGCGTTGAAAAGTGGGTTATGAATATCAAGCCCGGCAGAATCATCTTTGAAATGGCAGGCGTGCAAGAGGATTTAGCCAGAGCGGCTCTTCAACTGGCTTGCTACAAATTGCCGTTTAAGACTAAAATTATCTCAAGGGATGATAGCTATGAAATATACTGATTTAAAAGACAAGAGCGTAGCAGAGTTAAACAAGCTGCTTAAAGAGAAAAAACTTGAGGTGTTCACGCTTAGAGTTAAGCTAAAAACTATGCAACTTACAAACACCGCAGAGTTAAAAGCGGCAAGAAAAGATGTTGCAAGAATTAAAACAGCGATAAATGCTGCAAGAACAAAATAAAGGGTGAGCGATGCCAAAAAGAGTAATATCTGGGAAAGTTGTAAAAAAAGCCGGCGATAAAACGGCTACGGTTTTGGTAGAAAGAAAAGTTTTACACCCAAGATATCATAAAACCGTAAAAAGATTTAAAAAATATTTAGTTCACGACGAAAGAAACGAAGCTAATGTAGGCGATGTAATCAGCGCGATTGAGTGCAGACCTATATCTAAAAACAAAGCTTTCCGTCTTCTTGAAATTACACAAAGAGGAGAGGGGTAATGATTCAAAGTTTTACAAGATTAAATGTAGCCGACAACAGCGGCGCAAAAGA
>JALVXO010000176.1 GCA_027022775.1 Campylobacteraceae bacterium | reverse complement strand
ATGCAAAAACAGCACTGCACACTTCGCATGCAAACAGAAAAAAGATTTTAGTTGAGTTAAAAGATGAAAATACAAAATTAAAAACCTTGCAAAATTTGAATAAATTGCATAAAAAATTTAAAGAAGGCAAAGATAATGAGGAAGATTTAATAAAATATGCTAATATTGCAAAAAGTTTATTAAAGGAGTAAAAATGGGTGTGCCTGAAAATGTCGGATGCAAAAATGAAGAGTGCATTAAAAGAGATGAATGCAAAAGACAGGCAATTTACAAAAACGGCACCGCAGCAGAAGTGAAAGTTTTTGGAGGAAACAGAGAAAAAGGCTGCGGCAAATTCATTCCGTTGGAAAATAAGGAGTAAAAATGAAAAAATTGGCAAAAATAGCTATAGCAGCAGCATTTTTAATATCTGCCGGCTATGCTAAAGAAAACAATTCAACAAAACCTGATGCAGCATCAGTAAGTGCAGCAAAAGAGCTTTTTGAAACTCTGCACTTTAAAGATAACTATAAAAGAATGGTGGATAATGCTACAAATGTGCTTGTTACAAGAAAGCCGAAACTTAAAAAAATAGAAGATAAAATCAGGGCATTTTACACAAAATATGTCGGCTGGAAAGCTATGGAGCCTAAACTTGCAAAACTGTATGCAAAATCATTCAATGCAGATGAGTTAAAAGAGATAAATAAATTTTATAAAAGCAAAGTGGGGCAAAAAAGTTTAAAAGTAATGCCAAAACTGATTATAGAGAGCCAGAAAATGGGCATGGATATTATCTCTAAACATGCCGATGAGTTAAACAGCTTAATAAAAAAGACGCTTGAGGAAAAGAAGAAAAAAGAGAAAAAAACAGAAGATAAAAAAGAAACAAAAGATAAAAAGTAATTTACCTTCTGCAGGCTTGCGCTGCCTGCAAAACTACAAGAAATACTCTATTCAAATTCACTGATAATTGCCGCTGCTTTTTTGATAGTTTCTATCTGCTTATCCAGCTTCTGTTTAGGCGCTTTAATCGGATTTAAATTAATAGACGGTTTTTTAGGCTTTTTAAATTTTCCAAACCAGATTAATTTAAATCTGTTTAGATAATCGCAAGTATTTTTAAAATCATCAAGCCCGATAAAATTTATTTTTTTATCCGGATTTTTGGCTAAATACTCTCTGATTCTAATTCTAATTTCCGGATCTAGCGCAATATAGTTAACCGGATGGGTTGTTCTTTTAGAGAGCGCAATAAGCCCGGCTAAAAAATTTCCTTTTGAAGTTGCCGGCGGTTTTGGAGCGGGCGGAGACGGGCAGTTGACATTTACAATATTTTGAATAGGCGCCGCCTCTTTTTTAGCTTCCTCTTTACCGGTATTTCCTTCTGCTTTCTGCTCTTTCTCCTCTTTTTCCTCTTTTTTTTCTGCCCTCTCCTCTTCGCTTTTTCCTTCTAAAATTTCATCTTTTTCTCTGTTTAATTTTTCCATTACCGCTTCTATATCCGCCTCTTTTGGAACTGCTGCAGGTTTTGGCTTCTCCTCTTTTGGCGGCTCTTGCGGCTTGGGCTCTTCTTTTTTCTCTATAGGTTCTGGCTCTTTTGGCGTGCCTTTTGCTTTTGGTATTATTAACAATATGCCGCTTTTTTGCATATTCTCAATTCTGCTAATGCCTAAAGAAGCCGCGGCATACTCGCTGCTGTCAGGCGCGCTGCCGTTTCTAATAGCTGCAATCGCATCAAGCTGCTCTTCCAAAAGGGCAATTTTGCGTTTTTTCTCTTTGCAATACCCTTCAAAAGCACTCAACTGCGGCGATATTGAATCATCCATCCAAAGAGAGTTTTCAAATATGAAAAAACCGTTCAGCCACCCTCTTAACTTCTCATAAACCCCTTTTTGGCCGGTTAAATTCTCTACCTCTTCATGTATTAAATGAAAAATATAATAAAGCAGTATCAGCAGCAGATAAACTATAATTCCAAACTTTAAAATAATTGCCAAAGATACCAAAAGCATAAAAACAAGCACTCTTGGGTGCTCGTTAAAGAGGCTGGAGAGATTCATTCTTTTCCTTAAACTGGTTTTATTATGTATATTTTAACCAAAACGGAGTTAATTTTGACTTTTTGCGATATAATTACTTCAGGAGGTAACAAAATGAAGAAAAAAGAGTATAAAAAAAGGCTGTATGAGTTACAGGTAGAGCTTGTAAAATTTCAGCGCCATGTAATAGAGAATGACTTAAAAGTGTGCATTATTTTTGAAGGGCGTGATGCAGCTGGGAAAGATGGCACTATTAAGCGCTTCAGAGAACATTTAAGCCCTAGAGAAGCGCGGGTTGTCGCTTTGGGAAAACCCAGCGACAAAGATAAAAAATCGTGGTTTTTTCAGCGTTATGTGCCCCATCTGCCAAGCGGCGGAGAAATTGTATTTTTTAACCGCAGCTGGTATAACAGGGCCGGAGTAGAACCGGTTATGGGATTTTGCACAAAAACAGAGCACGAAAGATTTATGCATCAGGTGGGAAGTTTTGAAAATATGCTGGTTGAGAGCGGCATAATTTTTACTAAATATTATCTTGACATAAATAAATCAGAACAGGCAAAACGGCTCGAAGATAGAAAAAATGACCCCTTAAAACAGTGGAAATTAAGCCCTGTAGATGCAAAAGCGCAGGAGTTGTGGGATAAATATTCAAAATACCGTGATAAAATGTTCAATAAAACCTCTTTCGATTTTGCACCTTGGTATGTTATTAACAGCAACCACAAAAAAACAGCAAGAGTAAACACAATTGCACACTTTTTAAGCCGGATGGATTATGAAAATAAAAATGAAAAGGTGTTAAACTTTGATGAAAATATTGTATGCAAATTTGAGATTAACTGTTATGAAAAAGGTATAATTGCAAAATAGCGCTATGGAGATTAAAATGAAAAAAAACATAAAAGCTTTTTTATTAGCACTGGCTGTAACAGGCTGTACAAACGGCAGCAATATTACTGTTGAAGGAAAAGTTTCCCTAAAAGGTTCCGAACCGCACACTTACTATGTAATAAAAGATAAAAAAACCGCAAAACTGTATAAAATTATAAATGCAAAAAGGTTTAACCTGCCTCAAAACCAAACTGTAAAGATAGAGGCTAAAATTATTAAAAATTCAAATTCACCAACACTTCCGCCGCTTATTGAAATTGTAAAAATTTCAAAATAGTTCCGCAAAACAGACTTTTAAAACTCTGTTTTTGCAGAAAATACCGGATTGGATATCTGTTTTCTAAACTCTTTTAAACTCTCTTTTGAAGAGTCTATCCGCAAAAGGCTCTGTGTGCCATCTTCATTTTCCCAGTTTTCATGCCAGATAGAAACCGCTTTAAATTTTACAAAACGGTTGTTTAAAATGGTATCAAAAGCATCTTTGTACCACAAAGCTTTGCTTCCTTGCGGATGATTGTCGGTAACGCCAAATTCAAGCAGCGCAACCGGTTTTTTTGTATGCAAATCCTGCAAATTTTTTAAACCGCTGTTAAACTGGGTTGAAAATTTCAAATCATCCCACTCTTCACTGCTCTGCTGCGCGCCGTATAAGCTAAATCCTACCCAGTCTATGTAATTATCTCCAGGATAGTAATATTTTGGGCTGTTCCACTCTTTATTGGGGAAAGATTGATAATTAAAATGGAAAAACCAGGTGACATTTTTAACACCTTCGCTTCTGAAAATATCTATAATATGCCGGTATGCGTCTCTGTAGCGCTCCGGACCGTCAGGATAATTTTTATCGCCGTACCCATCCTTTCTGCCTCCGCCGTTAAAAACACCGCTCCATCCAAACCAGTTGCCGTTTGGCTCCACCGCAAAATCTGCTAAAATAGGAATATTTGCATTTTTAGCAGCTTTTGCCCACTCTTTTAACTCATTGTCAAATTTGCCGTCTATAATTTTTTGCAAAGTAAAAAACTTTTCCGGCTCCCCTTCGCTCTCATTTGAGCGCGGCATAAACCTTACATATGCTGCCGCACCGCTTCTATATATGGTTTCTATACTTTTTTTAGGATATTTAATTCCGTTATACCAATTATTTGAAAAAACCGCCCAGGCAATTTTTTTATTTGCCAATTTCTCAAACTCTTCTATTTTTGCAAGTGAAACCTTATCTTCTGTTCCGCCAAAATCGCAAAATGCCCCAAAGTATATTTTATCTTTTAAAGGTTTTAGCTTATAGCTTTTTAACTCCTTTTCTGCATCTGTGCCGCCTCCGCCGCAAGATATTAAAAAAGGCAAAACAGCACTTAAATATATCAGCTTTTTCATATCAATTTTTCCAAAACTTTTGGCAAATCGGCAATTGATGCAATCACCTCATCAGGATATATCGGTTTATCTAAATCGCTGGGCTTATATTTGCCGGTTCTAACAAGCACCGCTTTCATACCGGCTTTTTGCGCCCCTTCAATATCGCTCTCTATATCATCTCCCACCATTACCGCCTCTTGCGGTTTTATTCCCATAGAGTTTACTACCAGTTCATAAAACTCCCGGCTCGGCTTGCCCACTATTTTTGCCTCTTTTAAGCTGGCAAACTCTAAAGCTTTAACAAACGGACCGGCATCCAAAGAGAGTTTGCCGTCACTGTCTTTAAAATATCTGTTTTTTGCCGCCGCTATCAATTTTGCCCCCTCTTGCAGATATCTGAATGCGCGGTTCATTCTGGCATAATTAAAATTTTCTGCCGCATCGCCTACCACTACAAAATCAACTCTCTCTTTGCTGCTTAAATATGGCGCAAAATAATCTGCAGCATCTTGAGTTAAAAGCCCGTAAGCTGTACCGCCCTTGCTTTTTACTATCTCTTTAGCCGCTTCCAAAGCTGTAAAAAGTTCATTCTCATTTATCATAAAACCCATTTTAGCAAGCCTGCTTATTATTGTGCATGGCGCCCTGCGGGTAGTGTTTGTTGCAAATCTTATTTTATACTTTTTTTTAAGTTCGGCAATAGCTTCTGCAGCACCTTTAACAGGCTTGTTTCCTTCATATAAAACTCCCCCTATGTCACAAACAATGCCTTTTATTTTCATAGCTTATCCTTTTTTATAATTTTTTTCTATCTTCAATTTTACAAAAAAAATCTGTTTTATTCAATAGTTTTAAAAAATATATCATTTTTTAAATTTTTCATAAAATGTAAAAAAAATGTAAAATTTTGAAATATTTAAGTAAATGTTTATTGAAAATGTAATACTGTTTTAGTGTATAATATCAAAAAATGGGAGTATTTACAATGAAAAAGTTAAGTTTTATAACAATAGCATTAAGTGCGATTTTTATGAGCGGATGCGATATGGAACAGCTTCTAAAAGATTTAAATTTAAAAAAAGCGCCTAAAGTAAATTTGATTGAAGCTATAGATAAAGGCAGAGTCGGCGGATTTGACAGAAACGATCCGATAAATGTTCAGTATGAAGTTTTATTAAATTATGTCAGAAGCCTTGACATTCAGTGTGTCGATGACGAAATGAAAAGCGGCCCTTCACCGGAAATAGACAGCAATCCAAAACTTGTTGCTGCAGCAAAAGAGCACAGTGATGATATGCTAAAAACCGATAATTTCAGCCACACCGGAAGCGACGGCACCCACTCTTATGACAGAATGAGAAACCACGGCTTTAAAGGGGCAAAATATTCTGAAAATATCTATTATGAGCGCAACTCTTTGGGAGTAAGCAAAGATGCCTGGATTCATGCGGTAGAGAGCTGGATAAGCAGCACAGACGGCCACTGTTCCAACTTAATGGATTCTAAAATTACAGATTTTGGAATGTACCAGTCAACCAGCGAAGATGGAAAAACTACTTACATAACTCTGGATTTAGGGCAGAAACAGGAGTAACGGTTTATTTATAAGTTTATGCTATAATTAAGTTAATTTTCAGCCCGGCACCGCCGGGTATCATTAAGGAGAATTATGAAAAAACTTTTAATTATAGCATTTACACCCCTCTCTTTATACCCCTCTTGTGATATAAATGCTCAAAAACTTGTAAAAAGCTACCCTGAAACTATTTTAAAATGCCAAAATAACCGCATTATTTTAAAAAACGGTAAAAGTTTTATTTATGATGACGGGAAAAAGAAAACATTCAGCCAGCTTTTAAACAGTCCAGATATCGAAGATATGTTTAAATTCGCCTACCCAAAAGGGCAGACAGGCTCTCTGCCAAAAAACTACGATCCAGGCAGAATACGGTTTGAACCGCTCTTTAAAGAGCTTTATGGGCACTCCCCTTTAGAAGTTAAAACCAATTTAGTCAATATACCGTGGTTTGGGCAAAGCATAAAAGTGACCGCCAAAAACGGAGTTGCCGATGCATTAAAGGGTGTTTACAGAGATTTAAAAACCCTTCCGCCATCTTATCGAAAATATCTCTATCCAATTGGCGGAACTTTCAAATGGCGCTATATCGCAGGTACAAAGCGCTTAAGCGTTCACTCTTTCGGGGCGGCAATTGATATAAATGTAAAATATTCTGCATATTGGCGCTGGAGCAAAGGGGCATACAGATACCGCAACCAAATTCCAAAAGAGATTGTAGAGATTTTTGAACGCCACGGCTTTATCTGGGGCGGCAAGTGGTACCACTACGACACAATGCATTTTGAATACAGACCGGAGCTGTTAAAATGAGAATTTTACTGATTTTCTCCCTGGTTTTAGCCGCTCTGTTTGGTAAAATTCAAACCACGCCCCAAGTTACACAAAACCAAAAACTGTTTTTGTGGGAAGTGCAAAAAGAGAATATAAAATTTTACCTTTTTGGAACAATGCACCTAAAACACCCGGCTGCCGATTTAACAGTGAAAAATGTCAAACCTCTTATAAAAGAGGTTGATGAGGTTTATACAGAAATTCCGCTTAACATATTTGCCAAATTCGCCGTTTTACAGGCAATGACAAGAGATGACAATAAAACCATAAAAGATATCTTGCCGCCAAAACTTTATACCGATTTGGATAATTATCTGCGCAATATTAACCCCTTGCTGAATGCATCAATTTTTAACAAATATAAAATTATGGCAATCGTAATAGGGCTTGATGCGCTAAAGTATGAAATGTACTATCCGGATATTAAACCTATCGATGAACAGATTTACAATTATGCCAAATCTTTGGGCAAAAAAACCGGCGGAATTGAACTGGTTGAAGAGCAGATAAAACTGTTTGAGCTTTTTAACCCCAAAGAGAGCATAAAGATATTAAAAGCTGCTTTAGATTATAACAAAAAACATCCCGATGCCGATATTGAACTGATAAAATACTACTTAAGCGGAGACGGCAACTCTCTTTTAAAACTGCTCAATGAGAGTTTAGACAGTTCCGGTTTAAAAGAGGAGATAAAAAAACGCTACTTAAATGCCCTGCTTTATGAAAGAAATAAAAAAATGGCAAAAAGAATAATTGAGAAAGTTAGTAAAAACCGAAATAAAAAATATCTTTTTGCATTCGGAGCCCTGCATTTTTTAGGCGATAAGAGTGTAATATATTACTTAAAAAAATCAAGCTTTAATGTAAAAAGGGTAAATTTTGAAAAATGAGTATAAAGCTGCACTGGCTCTTTTAGCTGCAGGAGTTGCGGCAATAAGCTTTTTATATTTAAAAAAACAGTCCAAAACAGAGACTCAAAAAAACCATTACATCACTAAAGACCAAAAAATAATCATTCCAGACATCGGCAGCGGATATGAAAACATTAAAGAGGTGAAAGATTACTTAAAAGAGCTCCAAGAGCTTTACAAAGAGGGAAAAACAGTTCTTCCGCTAGATAGCAGCGAACTGGATGATAATGGCAAAATCGCCCAAGATTTGGCATTAAAGAATAAAGAGTTTTTAAGCGATACAAAAATAGAGGGCAAAATTTTGCATAATGATATAATGCGCGCCGTGCCCGTTTCGGTTTCGATGCTGGATGAAAAAACAAAAAAAGAGTGCAAAGAGTCAATCTGTTACGCGGTAGAGAAGTATAATTTTGTTTTAAACAGCACAAAAAGGGCAATTGTAGATGTAAAAAAAAGAAAAGTTTTAGCAGTTAAAAATTATCCCAATATGCAGCCCGATATCAGCGTGCGCCTGACAAACATAGCCAAAGCGATTGCACTTAAAAACAGCCAAATTATCAAAGATTTAGGGCACACTCCGACACCAAACGAAATATCTATGCCAAATGTGCGCACCAATTTTGAAAATTCACCCTGCGAAGAGAAAAACCATCTCTGTGTCGCCCCGACATTTCCGCAGCACGAGAAACAAAGAGCATTATGGGCAATTGTTGATTTGACAAAACTTAAACTTGTTGCTGCAAAATGGGCAGGGCTGGGCAAAACATACACCCCTGCCTGCATAGATGAGAGAGAGTTGGAAAACCGCTACATTGTTAAAAACTTTTGCCAGAAAGATACAAAACTTCAAAAAGACGGGTGGAGCATGGTTTACCATTTAACCGGCTCTGACGGTCTGGAAATTAGAGATATCAAATTTAAAGGGCATAAAGTTGCAAAATCGCTTAAAGTGGTCGATTGGCATGTAGCGTATAAAGGTTACGGCGCAGATAAACTGGATACCTCCTCCCCTACAGTAATAGAAGGGCGGCAGGTGGAGTTTGTAAAAGGCGAAAATAATGAATACACATTTGGGTATAACGACGCTATGGGGTGCCCGATGTTTTCCACTTCGGCTGTGCTTGCTTTTAACGGTCCGCAAGTTAAAGATATTGTTGAAAATAACAAAACTGTCGGTTTTAGCATAATTCAAGATTTCAGAAACCCAAAATGGCCTATGGCGTGCAATTACCGCTACCAAAACAGATTTTTCTTTTATAAAGACGGCTCTTTTAGAACCGCAGCTGTAAGCATGGGGCGCGGATGTTCAGATAAAGCAATATACCGCCCTGTTATGAGGCTCGATATAGATTTAGACACTCCAGAAGAGTTTTCTGTTTATAAAGAGGGCTCCTGGCAGAAGTTTGATTTTGAAGGAAGTTACAAAGCAAGCTCTAAAGAGCAGATGTTTAAAGGCAAATATCTTTACAGATTTAATGAAATCGACAATTTAGAGAGCGGTTACTATATAGAGCCAAACCGCGGGC
>JALVXO010000175.1:1408-2053 GCA_027022775.1 Campylobacteraceae bacterium | reverse complement strand
CCTTGAGCCTTTGGGCTCTTTTTTAGTGATAGTTGATAGTGATTGGTTTAGTGTGCGCTATGGAGTATCGCATTATGTATCTGGAAATAGCCAATAAGCGCTTCAAATCCCATTCGCCAAATGAGTTCTGCAAATAGAAACAGCACTATAAGCAAAAACTTTGCTTTCCAATTTATAGCAACTGTTATTCCAAAATATTTAAAGATTTTTCTCTTGTAGTAGTAGATTACAATAGGCATTATAACTGCACCGATATAATAGAAACAAATTAATACCGTCGGCGTAATAAAAGTTTTAAATGTTAAAAAATCATACATTTTACAATCTCTCTTTTAATCTGGCATAACCGTAGGCTCCTAGACTTAAAAGTGCATATAGGATAACAATAAAGAGCATCTGTTCGGGTTTTGTTTTATACTCATACCATAAAATTAAAATCGAGCCTATCGTTAAGCCGGCAATTGCAACAAGGGTAAAAAAATCTGATGAGTTTGTCTTTTTGCGGATTTTAAAATTGGCAATTGCCATTAAAAGCGAAACCAGCAAAAATGTAATACTTCCAAACTCCAAAATCAGCCTAAGTCCCCCAACTATTATAAGCCCGGAAGCGGTTGCCGCCATTGCCAAAATTGCACTGCTAGGAAT
>JALVXO010000175.1:0-1398 GCA_027022775.1 Campylobacteraceae bacterium | reverse complement strand
ATTGTGCCTTTTATCCGTTTTGTCAGCGCTTTTGGCAGGTAGCCGTCATCTGCAATTCTTGCCATCTGGTGCGAACTGCCATACATTGTGCCGCTGATTGCCGAACTTGTTGCAAGCACTGCGCCTGCAATTACCAAATTGCGCCCCCAGTTGCCCATAATATCGCCCGCACCAGCAGCCAGGGCAAACTCTTTATTTTTAATTAAATCCTCAGCAGGTATCGCAATTACAGCCGCCAAAGCGATAATAAAATAGATAAGCGCCACCAGCGCAACCGCACCGTAAATTGCACGCGGAATGTTTCTGTCGGGATTTTCCATATCCCTAACCGCATTTATAACAAGCTGAAACCCCTCATAAGCTACAAAAGTTATAGAAGATACAACCAAAATATGCATAAATTTACTATTTTCAAAATCGCGCGCCAAAGTCTGGGTAAAGGTTTTAAAATCGGTTTTTCCGTAATATATTAAAAATGCAGAAATTATAAAAAGGATAATAAGCTTCAGATAAACCATAAAATCCTCTATCTTCCCCATCCCCTTAACACTCCATAAATTAACCCCTGCAAAAATCCAAATTATCGCCATTGCAACAGCTTTGCGGACCCACTCGCTCTGTGCCCATTCGCTGCCGCTGATCGCATAAGAAGAGAAGGTGTAAGCATAAAGCGCAAGTGTGCTGATATATCCAAAAATGGTGTACCACCCAATAAATGAGGCTGCCAGATGAGAATCGGGATAAGTGCGCTTAAAAAAGGCGTAAGTCGCCCCCTCGTCTTTATAATAAACCCCAAGCTTTACATAAGAGTAAGCCGCAAAAAGAGCCACAATACCGCCAAGCGCAATAGCAAAGGGTGCTAAAAATCCAACCATCGCAACCGAAATTCCCAAAATGGTAAAAATACCGCCGCCAACCATTCCTCCCACAGCAATTGCTATTAACTCTTTTAAGCCTAAACTCTTTTGCATACAACCCCTTTTCTCGATTTACATGGCTTAATTATAGCAGCAACTTACTGTTTTTTCTCTTCCCTTGCCGCAAAGCTTGAGCTTGGGGCTGATATTTAATTTACAAACTTCAATTTTGCAAGGGAATTTAGAGGTCAAAATTTAGGTGATAGTAATAGTAATAGTTTAAGGGGGCTTAACTTTCAAAAAGCAAAAAGGGGTCAGGGCTTAACTTTTAACTTTTAGACCATTTAGCCATTTGGAAATTAGGGGTGATAACAATAACTTTTTTATTAATTTTTGAAATTAGTGGTCAGGTGATAACAATAACTTTTTTATTTAAGGGGTCAGGGCTTAACTTTTAACTTTTAGACCATTTAGCCATTTAGTCATTTAGGGGTCTCATTTAGCAAATTAGCAAATTAGGGGTGATAACAATAACTTTTTT
>JALVXO010000174.1 GCA_027022775.1 Campylobacteraceae bacterium | reverse complement strand
TCTTTCATCAAGTAAAAAAGTTTGGGGATTGTAAAGGGGTATGAAGTTAATGCTGTCAAGCCATGCGAAGAACTCATTGGCATTTTTGGTTTCTGCCATCATGGTCATCTCTTCTGCAAAGAGCAGGATTTGGTTTTCATATATGTATTTTGATAGAAGACTGTCAAAATACCTTTGTGGGGAATAAAAAATCATGGACTTCACAGAAAACCTTATATAAAATTTTTGCTAACAGCATTTAAATTGTATCGTTTTGATGTTTTATTGACTATGGTTTCAAAATTATACTTCAAAAAACACTTATAAAACTTTTTTGCTCTATAATTAAACTGACTTAAAATTTAAAGGAGTTAAGATGAAAAAGATGATTACTGCGATTGCAGTTATGGGTTTGATGGCGGTAAGTGCGTTTGGACTAGACGGTAAAATTGGGACAGTAAATTTTGCTGCAAATGGAAAAGTATGGGTAACAGTTATTCCCGCCGACACCACTGTCGCTCCAATAACAAAAGAGCTTGCTTCTTCAGGAGATATTAAAAAGGCTATGACTGCTGCAGTACTAACTGCAAAAAGCACCAATGCTGATGTAATTGTATATCAGGGAACTGTAGATGGTATTAGTGGATGGAAAAGCATTCAACTGAAGTAATAACGGATGTATTCTACTATCCAACACTTAATCTGGCACACAATTTCTTCTAAAATTGTGTGCTAGATGGCTACGTAGTCATCATTTTTGATTTGTTACGCCAATTCAAGACATAAGTATAATCCACCTGAATTCACGTAGCAACTTCCTTTCTAGATTCTTCAAGAAAGACCTTATAAGGTATTCTAAATACTATGGAAATCATCGCGATATTTTACTCTCGTACATTTTTTCAAATTTTAGATATTGTATGCAATTTTTTAATAGCTTCTTGGTAGTTAGGCACATATTCTAAAATACTTTTACTATTTTGTGAACTATGAAAAATTTTCTCTTCTATCTTGTCTTTATACTGTTCACGTACTACATGCTCAAACTCTAAATAATCAAACAGCTCATATAAATTTTTCAACCTTGCTTCTCTCGTACCAGTATAAAAGTTTTCAAAACTAATAACCTTGTATTCTTGAGCATTTTCTTCTAAAATATTTTGAATATAGTGAGTAATTGTATTGCACCATTTATAGTGTTCAACCATTTTCTCAATATTAAATGGTTGTAGTGCTTCTTTACCTGAAATAATATTTTGATATTTCTCTCTTTTTTGTTCCGGCCCCCATACAGAAGTCTGCTGGGCTAAAAAAAGAGAAACTATACGAGATACTTCATCTTCTCTTCTTAAAAAAATATGTTTATACTCCTGTTCACATGCGGTATCAACAATTAACTTATTGAACTCTTTACCAAACAGTTCATAGCAGTGCTTTATTAAGGGTTTATCTAAAAATACTTTTCTTATCCCCTCTTCAATCTCATCGATAGGAACACCGGCACGAAATTTTTTTATAAAACCTCCAAGTACCCTATCCTGGTTAAACGGTTCATGTTGAATCCCATTATATTCGCTTATATCTGTTAAAAGTGTTGTAAGCGAAGTTCCTCCTGTCCTACGCATTGTCCAAATTATGAATGGTTTTGACATTTATTTTCCTTTTTCTTTATTTATAAAAATTTCTTCAAAACTATAACCACTATGCCATATAGTTTCTTTGCGCAGAGGCCAAAAATAAATTTTATTAATGCCAGCCGCTTCAAAAGAGTTAAATATACTATTGACAGCATTAATGTATGCATTATAGTCTAGCAAATTATTTTTCCATATATTCCACTCTGTTATAAAAATAGGCAAATCTTTACCTAATTGTTTATTCAACTTTGTTTTAAAATGCATTAACATTTGATATAAAAATAAAGACTGCTTTGCTATCCCTTTACTTGTACGCACATGAATATTGATCTGTCAACCCTTTTTGGTACAAAGAATTAAGCAGGTTCTCTAAATTGAGACTGCCACCACCTAAGCTCCATTTCCAATGGGCTGCAATAGTCATTATAGCTATGCAATCTTTTCGTATTGT
>JALVXO010000173.1 GCA_027022775.1 Campylobacteraceae bacterium | reverse complement strand
GAGATGGGAATGGATTTGCGCTTTGAAAAGGGCGAGGGTCCTATTTTTGACAAACCGATTAAAAGTATGGAAGATGTAGAAGCGCTTTTGGGCGGCGAAGAGGCGGCAGATAAACTTACTTATGTTTACGAAACAATTAAAATAGTTCGCAAGAGATTAGCTGACGATAAAGCGCTGATTGGATTTACAGGCGCGCCGTGGACGCTTGCAACATATATGATAGAGGGGCGCGGCACAAAAACTTACAATATTGTTAAAAAGCTAATTTACACCCAGCCGGAATTGATGCACGCGCTTTTAGCAAAAGTTGCCGAAGTTGTTAAATACTATTTAGAAAAACAGATTCAAGCCGGCGTTGATGTTGTGCAAATTTTCGACAGCTGGGCAGCAGCGCTTGAAAAAGATAAATATTTCGAATTTAGCTGGAATTATATGAAAGAAATCGCAAGCTATATTAAAGCCAAATACCCCCATATCCCAATTATTATGTTCCCAAAAGGAATACCTGGCTTTTTAGACGAAATAGACGGCGATTTCGATGTATTCGGCGTTGACTGGTCAACCCCGATAGAGCTTGCAAAAGAGAAACTTGGCAGCAGATATGTCTTGCAAGGAAATATGGAGCCGTGCCGCTTATACTCAAAAGAGGCAACAAAAGAGGCAGTTGAGCACATAGCTTCTGTGATGGGCGGCAAACGCCACATTTTCAATCTGGGTCACGGAATACTGCCTGATATTCCGGTTGAGAATGCAAAATATTTTATACAGCTTTGCCAGGAAGTCAGCAAAAAATAAGAGGTTTGAGGAATAAATAATAAATAATAATCCCAAAGTTTGGGATAATTCTTTATTCTGTAGTCCGCATATAAGTACTACTGTGCTCTTTTAAAGAAGAGAAATTGGAGGTTAGAAAAATTATTCAAATAGATGTTCCTTTAACCCAAAATTTGCATTAGAATTAGCAAAGATTTGGCAAATGCTAAAGTTTAGGGTGTTTGCAAAAATCTTGAGGTTAACCCGAAGGTTAATTGATAGATTTTTGTAAATGCCCATAGCTAAATGATTTGCTAAAGGTTGTTAACCTCTAATGCAAAATTTGGGTTTAAGCCTTAACCAGAAAAAAAGCAATTGCGAAAATTGCAGTTGCTGCAGCCAATCTTTTTAAAATAATGCCAATCTGGTTGCCTATTTGGCAACTGGTGCACTGGCGGTATTTTTTTGCTTCATACTGTGCATAGATAAAATAGATAACCATTAAAATCCAGGTTGCGATGTAAGAGTATTTATCGAAACTCCAAAAAGCTGCTATTGTGCTCTCTTTAAAATCAAAAAATTTTTTATAAAGAGGTGCCGGCAGTGTCAGCGCCATTAAAAAAATCAATTTATCATTGAAGCTTGTAATGTAATCTTTTTTGCTAAAGAGCGGGCAGACCTCTTCGGGCTGATAGATGCCCTTGCTTTTTAAAGCATCTATTACACTATCTCTTTGGTTTTGGTCGAGTCTAAAAAGAGGTGTCGCGCCGCCTAAAAAATCCAATTTTCGCTGGATTGTGGCGCTTAACTCCCTATCATCCACAGATAGGCTTTTTAATTCACCGTTTCTATCTTCGTAAATTACTTTTATCTTTTCAAATCTGGGAATTTTAAAAGTTATGTCTGGAAAATAAGAGGTTGTCTCTGTGCTCTCAAACCTTCCCTCTTTAGAAATTATAGAAGGGTTTATTAATTCCAGGTATGAGCCGTCTTTTAATTTTATAACTGCAATATTAAAAGGATGAGCCACCTGGATTGCAGTTAATGCAGTTAAATTGTGATGCTCCATTGTCTCTTTTATATCATCCAGCAGTTTAGGCAAAGATGGATCTTTAAAAGAGCGCACCGGACCGCACATTACAATTCTGTCATCAGGATAAACTACTAACTCTTTAACCATTGGGAAATCCTCTTAATATTGAAGTTAATTGCAGAAAGCTTCCAAAAAAGGAAGCTTAAATTTAGTGGCTTTTTAAAACAACAAGAATCATCTTAATGTTAATTACAATAAAGCGGATAATTTGCCACAAAATGCAAGTTCTGAAAAATTTAACTAATGGTGTTGGAACCATTGTCTCAAAGCTTGGCTCGTAAGCTTTGATATGTTTTTCGATTGAATGATCTACAGATGCCATAATTATTCTCCTTAAAATTTTCTATTATTCTGGAATTAAAGTCCAGCCCGGCTTAAGTTTTGCTTTGTAAATGAACATATAGTGCAAGATGTGTTTAATCCAGTGTCCTGCAAGACCGATTTCACCGAATGTGTAATCCAAATCTCTACCAATACCTGGATATTTATCGAAATCTGGAACTACCGGATAAACTGTTAATGCCGCTGCAGTTCCTTTAGTTAATGATTTACCTGCACTCGCAACACAAGCTGCACCCATTTCTGCCATAGAAGCTTCATGCAAGTGAGCATTTGGACCGTTTTTAATTAAATCTACCACAGAGTGCGCAACCGCTTTACCAATAATTCCAGATGGCATACCTGTTCTTGGAGGTGCAGGTGTAATTGGTGTTCCATTAACAGATTTTGCAGGTTTAGATACTGGATGAGGCGGTGCAAATGCAATACCTACTGCAAAAATGTTTTTATAATCTGGGTTTTGGTAAGTTCTTGGCCAGTCGCTCGCTTTCCACTCTTCGTAAGGTTTTGGAGTGTAATCTGCATCAACTTTCATAAAGCCGTTTGGTGCAAACAGCTTATCTGTGATGTCACTGCCATCTTTTGCATAAGCTTTTAAACCCACACCGCTAAATGGCGGAATAAGCATTGCAAAATCGAACTCCTCTTCACCCATTGTTCCATCTAGAAGTTCATAAGAAACTTTACCCTCTTCTACTTTGTTTACATGAGCTCCGATAATCCAATCTACACCTCTTTCAACAAATAGAGACTCTGCAAACAGTTTAGAACTTGCTGCATAACCGCCGCGTTTAATATGAAGACCACCGATACCGAAATCTCCAAGGAACTGCTCGTTAGAAATCCACTTAATCTCTAAATTGTCTCTAACGCCTCTGTTTCTAGCTTCGAACTCAACATTGAAGATATACTCAAATGCCGCACCTTGGCAAGTACACATACCGTGGCCGGTTCCGATAAGAATTTTTTGCTTTTGAGTTTTTGCTTTTTCAAAGATTTTTTGTAATTCGTTATTTGCATGAACTGCGTGGTCAGCTGTACATACAGAAACAGTATGAGGCCCCAACTGCCCGTTTCCATCTCCTAAACCTGGAGTTGCATCAAAGTTTAGTTTTGGACCTGTAGCGTTAATTAGGTAATCATACTCTACCTCTTCAGTCTGCCCCTCTTTACCTTGACCTGTATACTCTATTGTAATGAAAGGTTTGTCGCTTCCCTCTTTACCTTCCGGATGAATAGATACAGCTTTTGCCTGCTTGTATATAATGCCCGCTTTTTCATATACAGGCGCTAGAGGAAATACAACATCCTCTTTTGTCATTTCACCTACACCAACCCAAATGTTAGATGGAATCCAGTTCCAATTTGAGTTAGGTGTTACAACCACAACTTCGTGGTCGTTGCCAAGCCATTTTTTCGCAAATGTAGCGGCAGTATGACCTGAAACACCACCACCCATAACAACTAATCTTGCCATGCCTTTCCTTTTAACTTGATATTGTTTCAATACAGCATAATTGTATTATAAGTTTTATTAAATTATTATTAGTAAATATCGTAATAATAAACTATGGATAAAATCTTACAGAAATAATGCTACTTTTCGATACTTTAGTAAGAAATATTAATGAACTTTGGTTTTATTTAACAATATAATTAATCATTCCATTTTTGTAAAATTGTGCTATAATTGCATAATTTTAATATTTTGGGGCTTTGTTATGTTTTTTAGATATATAATTTTACTTTTTTTACCCTTAATAATTTACTCTACAGAATTTCACCGCTCTATCTCCTCTTCGCCAAACAGGGTTAACCCGCTTTTGGCAACCGACAGTGCCAGCGGCGAAATTGCCGGATGGATTTTTAACGGTTTGGTCAAGTTTGACAAAAATGCAAAAATTGTCGGCGATTTGGCTAAAAATTGGAAATTTGAAAACAATACCACTTTGGTTTTTAATTTAAGAAAAGGGGTAAAGTGGCATGACGGCAAAGAGTTTACAGCCGATGATGTGCTTTTTACATACAATTTATTAAATTCAAAAAAAATAACCACGCCTTATTCGAGCGATTTTAAAGAGGTTAAATCTGTTGAAGTTTTAGACAGATACACCCTTAAAGTTATTTACAAAAAGCCTTACTTTAAAGCTTTAAGCATCTGGATGATAGGCGTTTTGCCAAAGCATTTATGGGAAAAAGAGAAAAATCCGATGCAGAGCCGTCTTAATAAATTTGCAATAGGCACAGGCCCTTACAAAATGACAAAAGCTTTTGAAGTAAATAAAAAGATAGAACTTGTTGCAAACAGGGATTATTACGAAAAAAAACCAAATATTGACAAAATAATTTATCACTTTGTTGGCGATGAAGCTACTCAGTTTCTTATGTTAAAATCAAAACAGTTAGATATCGGCGGGCTTACGCCGCTACAGGTAAACAGGCAGCTTGGGAAAGATTTTAAGAAAAATTTTAATATTTTTGAACAGCCTTCGCACGGCTATACATATATAGGGTTTAATTTGCGAAAGCCCCCGTTTAACAACCCCAAAGTGCGCGAAGCTATCGCTTTGGCAATAAATAAGCAAGAGTTAATAGATTTGCTTTTCTTTTCACACGGCAAACCCTGCTATGGGCCTTTTATGCCGGGAACAAATGCTTATCCCAAAGATTTTAAACCCTTAAAATACAACCCCAAAAAGGCAAGAGAGATTTTAAAAAGCCTAGGTTACACTAAAGAGCATCCGCTTACATTTACAATTGTTACAAACAGCAATAATGATATAAGGGTAAAAGCGGTAGAGATAATCCAGCAGCAGCTTTTAAAGGTTGGCGTTGTGGCAAAAATAAGGGTTATGGAGTGGCAGGCGTTTTTAAATACTGTAGTTTTTCCGCGAAAATTTGATGCCGTTGTTCTTGGCTGGTCGTTGGGGCTGATACCCGATGCTTACTCAATCTGGCACAGCGACGGAGATAAAAAAGGCGGATTTAACTTTGTTGGCTATCACAACAGAGAGGTTGACAAATTGATAGAGCAGGCAAAAAGCGAAATAGACCCAAAAAAATTTGGCGCAATATACCAAAAAATATTCAAACAGATAGTAAACGACCACCCTTACATCTTTTTATATATACCAAATTCAATAACAGCTGTAAGCAAAAAAGTAAAAGGGGTAGAACCATCTATAATAGGAATAGAGCACAACTTTATTTATTGGAGGATTAAGGATTGAGCGATGAGGAAGACCGTCATTCCTGCTAAAACAGGAATCCACAGATAATGTAACCAAAATGGTTGCATCATATCTTCCAGGCAGCACATCATTAGAATGTCGGGGTGAGGACACCCCGACCTACATTCTAATTTCTAAATTTTAGCGACTAGCAAACTTTAACCTTTAATCTCAACCCTCAAACCTAAAATTTAGATATAATACGCTTCAAATCAGAAAAAGGTAAAAATATATGCAAAAAACAATACTGTTTGATTTAGATGGAACTTTGATTGATTCTACCGAAGCGATTTTAGAGAGTTTTAAAAAAAGTTTTAAGCATTTTGGGAAAGAGGTTCCAAAAGAGCAAGAGATTTTGGTTCAAATTGGGCATCCTCTTTTTGATATGTTTGTAAATTTAGGAGTGCCAAAAGAGCAGGCGGGTAATTTTGTAACAGCATATAAAGAAAATTACAGAAAAATTCATACCAAAAAAACAGTGCTTTTGCCAAAAGCAAAAGAGGCGGTAGAGCTTGCCCGTAAAAGCGGCGCTAAACTGGGGGTAGTCACTACAAAAACCGGCAAATACTCAATAGAACTTTTGGAGCATTTTGGAATATTCAGCCATTTTGGATGTTTAATTGGCAGCGAAGATGTCCAGAAACATAAACCGCACCCAGAACCTATTTTTAAAGCGTTAAATCTTTTAAATGTCTCTAAAAGTAACAAAGTCTATATGGTAGGAGACACCTGCATGGATATGCTGGCAGCTGAAAATGCAGGTATAGAGGGGATTGCGGTAGAGTTTAAATATGCACATAAAAATATGCTCAAAAAATGCTCGAATGTTATAAAAAGTGGCGTTTTCGAAGCAGTGGAACATATTTTAAATAATTAAATCTTAATAGCAAGTATAATTTAAGTTCAATTTATTACAATAAGCTAACTTAAATATAATAGGAGAAGCGATGATTGAGATTAGATGGCACTCTCGTGCAGGTCAGGGCGCTGTAACAGGTGCTAAAGGTCTTGGCGATGTTGTTGCGAGAACAGGCAAAGAGGTGCAGGCGTTTGCACTTTACGGTTCGGCAAAAAGAGGTGCGGCAATGCGCGCATACAACAGAATTGATGATAAGCCTATTATCAATCACGAAAAATTTATGAGACCCGATTATGTGCTTGTAATCGACCCGGCGCTTGCATTTACGGACAATATTACCGAAAATGACAAAGAGACTACAAAATACATAATTACTACAAATTTGAGCAAAGATGAATTGATTTCTCAAATTCCTGAGCTTCAAGATAAGAAAGATAGAGTTTTTGTTGTAGATGCAATTGGCATATCTTTGGAAACTATCGGTAGATCTATGCCAAATACGCCTATGCTGGGGGCTTTAATGAAAGTTTCAGGAATGTATGATTTGGATTTCTTTTTAGATTCCATGAAAAGAGTTCTTGCTAAATTCCCTCAAAAAATTATTGATGCGAATATGGAAGCAATGACAAGAGCTTATAACGAAGTTAATTAAAGGATTGGTATGAGTAAAGGTGTTTTAGCAACAGAAAAAAGAGGAATTAGAGAATTAGGCGCAGAAGAGTTTGTAGGCTGGGACGAGGTTACTCAAGGAACCGTTTTATACTCTTTCGAGACTGAAGTTAAAGATGTAGCTCACATCAGACCGGAAGAGAGACCATATTCAGATTTTAACTCTTATACAGCAACAGTTGCATCTTGGCGTGTTATTAAGCCAATTTACAACAGAGATGTGTGCATTGACTGTCAACACTGCTGGGTATGGTGTCCGGATACATCAATTATTTCGCGCGATAAGCAGATGCTCGGTATCGATTACGACCACTGTAAAGGGTGCGGGGTTTGTGCAGAGGTTTGCCCTACAAATCCTAAATCGTTAATTATGTTTGCAGAGTCAGAAGAGATAGAAGATGCTCTTGCAAAATGGCCAGAGAAAAAAAAGAAAGCTAAATAAGAAAGGTGCGATATGGCAGAAAAAGTAGAATTAAACGAAATTGAAGTTTGGGACGGCAACTACGCTGTATCTCAAGCATTAAGACAGGCTCAAGTTGATGTTGTTGCAGCTTATCCTATTACACCATCGACTCCAATTGTTGAAAATTATGGAAGTTATGTAGCAAACGGGTTAGTTGACGGCGAATTTGTTATGGTAGAGAGTGAACATGCGGCTATGAGTGCCTGTGTAGGTGCGGCAGCAGCAGGCGGAAGAGTTGCAACTGCTACAAGCTCTCAAGGTTTTATGCTGATGATAGAGGTTCTTTACCAAGCAAGCGGTATGAGAGTGCCTTTGGTTTTAACAGTCGTTAACCGTGCAGTTGCTTCTCCGCTTAATGTTCGCGGTGACCATGGAGATATGTATGCAGGCAGGGACAGCGGATGGGTTCAGCTTGATGCATTTAATGCCCAAGAGGCTTACGATTTAACACTTTGCGCATTTAAAATCGGCGAAGATATGAGAGTTCGCCTTCCGGTAATGGTGCATCAAGACGGTTTCTTAACTTCACACACTGCACAAAATGTCCGCCCGCTTCAAGACGATGCAGCATACAACTTTATAGGGGACTATAAGCCTCATGATGAAATGCTTGACTTCTCAAAAGCGGTAACTTACGGTGCACAGACAGAAGAAGACTGGCACTTTGAACATAAAGCAAAGCAGCACAAAGCTCTTTTTGATTCAAAAGAGGTAATTGACGAAGTGTTTGCAGAATTCAAAAAACTTACAGGCCGCGAATATAAAAGAGTAGAAAGCTACATGATGGAAGATGCAGAGGTTGCAATTGTGGCTTTAGGTTCAACTGTTGAAACTTTAAGAGTAGCGGCAGAAGAGTTGCGCAAAGAGGGAATTAAAGCCGGTGTTGTGGCTCCTAGAGTTTTCAGACCGTTCCCTTACGATGAAATAAGAGACGCTTTAGCAAATGTCAAAGCGGTTTGTATGATGGATAGATCAGCTCCAATGGGTGCAATGGGAGCTCTATTTAACGAAGTTAGCGCAGCGCTTTATACCAATCCAAACAGACCTGTAGTTTCTAACTATATTTACGGTTTAGGCGGAAGAGATTTCTCTGTAGAAGAGGCAAAAAGAATATTTAAAGAGCAAAAAGCTCATGCAGATGCAGGACATTTAACTACACCAATTCAGCAATTTAGCGGTGTTCGCGGTCCTAAACTTGGCTTTTTCGAAACTAAAAGGAGTTAATAATGGCAATTACATCAATTAAAAACTTAAAAGAGTTCTCAACTGTAAATGAGCGTTTCGAAGGGGCTCACCTGCTTTGCCCTGGATGTGCGCACTCTATGATTGTAAGAGAACTTATGAATGCAACAGATGATAACCTCGTAATTGCAACAAACACAGGATGTTTAGAGGTTTCTACTGCAGTTTATCCATATACATCTTGGGATACAAGCTGGATTCACATCGGCTTTGAAAATGCTGCCTCTGCTATTGCAGGCGCAGAAGCTATGTATAAAGCGCGCAAAAGAAAAGGCACGCTTAAAGACCCTGATGCACCTGTAAAATTTGTTGCATTTGGAGGCGACGGTTCTACTTATGATATCGGTTTCCAGTGGTTAAGCGGCGCTGTTGAGAGAGGGCATGATTTTACTTACATCTGTTTAGATAACGAAAACTATGCAAATACAGGCGGTCAAAGAAGTTCTTCTACACCAATTGGTGCGCACACTTCTACTGCTCAGGCAGGGCGTGTAAGTTACGGTAAGAAACAGAAGAAAAAAGATAT
>JALVXO010000172.1 GCA_027022775.1 Campylobacteraceae bacterium | reverse complement strand
TTCAAAGCCGCCATAAAATGGGTATAAAAACCTTAAAGAAAAATAAAAGTTTGCAAACTGTTTTTATTTTTGAAAAATTTGGAGGTTTGCAAACTTTTTGAAAATAGCTATTTTTTATCTTTTTCCCGTAATATGGGGCTTTTTTCGATTTTAGCTTAAAATAAGCTTATCTAAAAAGTTTGCAAACTGTTTTTTTAAGGGGGTCTAGCGTTGAATTTACACTTTTGTAAACTGAAAAAGTAAATTTTCAACGCCTGATCCTATTAAAACTATGCAAACTGTCTGTAATCTCTTAATTTTTTAGAAAGTTTAGGGTGTCTTAACTTTTTTTTGCCGGTCTCTTCTATCTGGCGCACGCGCTCTTTGCTTATTCCATAAAGAAGGGCAATCTCATCGAGTGTATATTGCGCCCCTTTGCACGGAAGCTGGTCTGTGTGGTAAAGCCTTAAATACTCACCAAATCTCTCATGCGGTTTAATATGCATCATCATCTCATAAAGCTCTTTAAAACATGGAGAAACTTTAATGCCGTTAACTTTGTAACCGCCCGTACACTCTTCGAATATCAACATAATTATACCTCCTTAATTTCATAAAATGATATTTTTTAATTAAAATCATTATAACAGATATGCTTATTATGGTGGTATAATTATGTCAAAAAAATTCATATTTTTTGATAGAGAGTGTAGAAAAATAACATCTGTTCATAAAATTTAATACCGATATATGGATATATTTTAAACAAAAAGCTTTAAATCGGCACTTTAGGGCTTTTTTAAACTTTTTTAAAATTTTAGCTATAATATTTCTATGAAAATAAAAAACAGTGCCGGGGTTATAATCGCTTTAGTAATTGTTGGTTTGCTGATAATATCTGCTCTTTTGCACTCAATAAAGCCGATAAGTGTAATTATTCAAGCAGGCCATGAAGGGCGCAGCATTGGGAATACCGGAAGCAGAAGCCATCTCTATAGCGAAACAGTATGGAATATTTATGTCGCAAACGAAATAGCAAAACAGTTA
The DNA here is from genome assembly GCA_027022775.1 of Campylobacteraceae bacterium. GTDB lineage: Bacteria > Campylobacterota > Campylobacteria > Campylobacterales > Sulfurovaceae > JAADEQ01. The sequence continues at coordinate 8,150 of JALVXO010000172.1, read as the reverse complement.
AAGGCGTGGGGTATCGAAGCAAAAAGGGTGCCTGCTGATATTAATCAAACTTTAAAGGCAAAAATAGCAGTTGCTATTCATTTTGACGGCGCAAACAAAAGATGTTCCAGCGGCGCAAGCATAGGTTATCCCGATGAAAATTCAAAAGAGTTTGCAAAAAAATGGAAAAGCTTATACAAACCCTATTTCCCTTTTAAATGGCACAAAGACAATTTTACGGAAAATCTAAAAAATTATTACGGATATGCAAAGATTAAAGCTGAAAAGTTTTTAGTTTTAGAACTTGGAGAGATTAGCTGCCCAAAACAGGTAAAATGGTTAAAACCGCGGTTAAAAACAGTTGCACATTTAATCGCTTATGCTATTGCAAAAGAGCTCGGATTAAATAGGGGAAAACCCTATTTAAAATAATTTAAGCATTTGCTTCCTGTTTTGCAATTTCTGCGCGCACCATATCCATATCAAGCTCTTTTACCTGGTTTACAACATCTTTAAGAGCCTCTTCTGGCAAAAGACCTGGGTGATTAAATACTATTACCCCCTCTTTTATAGCCATTGTTGTAGGAATAGAGCGGATTTGAAAATATGCTGCCAAATCTTGCTGCTCTTCTGTATTTACTTTTCCAAAAACAACACCCTCTGTTTCATTAGAAACTTTCTCATAAATTGGTCCAAACTGTTTGCAAGGCCCGCACCATTCTGCCCAAAAGTCAATAAAAACAATCGGGTTTTTCTCTACCGTCTCATTAAAATTTTCTGCAGTTAAATTAACTGTTGCCATAAAAATCCTTTAAATAAAATGCTATATTATGCCCAACTTTGAATAAAAAGTTACTAAATTTCAAAAAACAAATTTAAATTATCCCAAATTGAGCAGTATCCCTAAAAATATAGATGCCATGCCCAAAACAATATTTATCGGCAGTAAAACTGCAGGAACCGGTTTTAGTGCCGCTTTTGCCTCTTTTAAATTGCCATCTTTAAACATTTTTTGGGCTTTTAATCGTTTTATATACATAAAAATATAATTTAAAACCATTATGCTCCAAAGAGCCTCTTTTATATGCACTTTCATATCTTTAAATCCGCTCATTTCAAAAATAACACCTGTTATAATCAGCAAAATTATAAAAGGCATAACCAGATTAAAAAGCCTTCCTGTAATCTGCAAGGTTTTTTCCAATTTTAAATTTTCATCCTGCAAACTTTGCAAGCTTGGATGAACCGCTGCTCTTACTGCTATCATTCCGCCAATCCAAACTACCGCAGAAACTATATGCAAAAACAAAATTACCGCAGGGTAATTTACAAATAACTCTTTCATTTTTTCTCCTTATACTGAACCTTGGTCTATCATAGAATCGGCAACTTTTCTAAATCCGGCAATATTTGCACCGGTTATTAAATCTCCGGTTCTATCGAACTCTTTGGATGTTTTATATGCAATTTTAAAAATATTTTTCATAATTTGGCGCAGCTTTATATCTACCTGTTCAAAATTCCACTGGGTCATAGAGGCATTTTGGCTCATCTCCAGCTGCGAAGTTGCTACGCCGCCGGCATTTGCAGCTTTGCCTGGCGAAAAAAGCACTCCCATATCTTGCAAATAATCGATTGCATCAGGGGTTGTTGGCATATTTGCTCCCTCGTTTACCAGCATGCAGCCGCCTTTGACAAGGGCTTTTGCATCCTGCAGGTTTAACTCATTTTGCGTTGCGCTTGGAAAAGCAACATCACACGGTATCTGCCATATTGCATGCGCACCTTTTGGATAGTGTGCAACATCTATATATTCACAGTCTGGATGCAAATTTGCATACTCTTTTAAAGATGCCCTTTTTAACTCTTTCACCGCTTTAAGCGAGGCGATATCGAGCCCCTTTTTATGATACACCGTTCCGCGGCTGTCGCTGCAGGCAACAGGCTTGGCACCCATCTGAATAAGTTTTTCTATAGTATAAAGCGCCACATTGCCGCTGCCTGAAACAAGGCAGGTTTTTCCTTTTATCTCTTGATTGTAAACTTTTAAATGCTCATTGGCAAAATATACCGAACCGTAACCGGTTGCCTGTTTTCTTGCCAAAGAACCTCCCCAGTTTACCCCTTTGCCGGTAATTGCCCCGTCAAAATCGCCGGTAAGTTTTTTATACTGTCCAAAAAGATACCCTATCTCTCTTTGCCCCACACCGATATCTCCGGCAGGAATATCACGGTTTTTGCCGATATATTTATAAAGTTCGCTCATAAATGACTGGCAAAAACGCATAATTTCTGCATCGCTTTTGCCTTTGGGGTCAAAATTGCTTCCGCCTTTGGCGCCGCCTATATTTAATCCGGTAAGCGCATTTTTAAAAATCTGTTCAAATCCCAAAAATTTAACTGTTCCCAAACTGACTGTCGGATGAAACCTTAAGCCGCCTTTATACGGTCCAATAGCGGAGTTAAACTGAACCCTGTATCCCAAATTGGTGCGTATTTTTCCGCTGTCGTCAATCCAGTTTACCCTAAAAATTATACTTCTCTCCGGCACAATTATGCGCTCTAATATATTTTGCTCCAAATATCTGCTGTCTGCTTCAAGAAGCGGAATTATCGATTCAAAAACTTCGCGCGCTGCCTGATAAAACTCATCCTGTCCGGGAGAAGATTTTTTAATGTAATTTAAAACCTCTTCAACTTTTGTTTTAACCATAACTATTTAACCTTTCTAATAAAATACGATATAATTTTGTTGGGGTATTTCTTTTTTAAATAACTGTAAACATCGGCATCTTTCTCACCGCTGTCTCCAAAAAGATACCATTTTGTTCTTGGAAACTGCTTAAAAACAGCCTCAATTTTTGCGGTTTTATACTTAAACTGGTCAAAAGGTTCCATATTTTTTCCATGAATCTGTTTCAATAAAATAATCGCTTTTGGGAAATTGTTATATTTTAAAAAATTTTTTATGGGCATATAGAATTGCCAGGGCGAACCGGAAACAATTATTAAGGGCATATTTGGCTTTAAAAGTTTTTTTATTTTTTTGGCACTCTCTTTAATTAAAATCCGCTGCTTATAATTTTTTGTCAAACTGTTTTTTAAAAGTTTAAACCTGTTTTTGACATCTGAAACAGTTAAAGTGTCGTCAAAATCGCTTATTATGCCTATTGGAGGGTTTTTAAAATTTAAAGGTTTAACTTCGGTTTTTTGCGGCTCGCTTTTTGTAAAAACATAAATTTTCTCTGCCGTCTGATTGAGTGTTAGTTTAAAATACCCCTCTTCATCGCTTTTTGCAGAGTAAATGTGGTTGTCTGCATAAATAAAAACCTCTCTGTTTTTTAACTCATTATGGAAAAACAGCCCAATTTTATGGATAAAGTTCATAAAAGCGGTGTCGCTTTTTTTAACTTTTGCACCTTCTTGCTTAATAAGCCGTCCGTTAATATATGTTTTTCCCAGGTTTGAGTATGCATTATAAACAGTAATATGCGGTTTTGCCAAAAGCGCCAGCGGCAAAAAAGCTGTAATTAATGTTTTTTTCATGCAAAATTTTACCATAAGTTATACTTTTTTTAAAGTTTTTGCATGGCAAGCAAAATAAGCACATCAGATGCACTTTAAGCAGAAACCGTTTGCCAAAGGGTTTAACCCTCTTTGCTCTCTTGAGCTTTTAGTGCTTCGGCTTGGGCGTGGGCTATTAGGGGGTCTATGATTAAATCTAAGTTGCCGCCGTTCATGACATCATCTAGAGCGTATATTGTCAGTCCTATTCTGTGGTCGGTTATGCGGCTTTGCGGATAATTGTAAGTTCTTATTTTTTCACTTCTGTCTCCGCTTCCAACCTGCATTTTTCTTGCTTCGGCATTTTGTGCAAGCTGCTCTTGCATTTGCGCTTCGTAAATTCTGGCTTTAAGTATTTTCATCGCTTTATCGCGGTTTTTGTGCTGCGATTTTTCATCTTGTATCGCAACCACAATGCCTGTTGGAATGTGTGTTAAACGGACTGCAGAATCGGTAGTGTTTACACTCTGCCCGCCGCATCCGCTTGAGCGGTAAACATCCATTTTTATATCGCTAGGCTTAATTTCAACCTCTACATCTTCAACTTCAGGCATAACTGCAACGGTAATTGCAGATGTGTGGACTCTTCCTTGCGTTTCGGTTGCAGGGACTCTTTGAACGCGGTGGGTTCCGCCTTCGTATTTTAGTTTTGAGTAAACATTTTCCCCTTTTATGAGGGCGATAAGCTCTTTGTAGCCGCCGGCTGTCCCTTCGCTTGAACTGATAATTTCAACTTTCCACCCCTGCTTGTCGGCGTAGCGGCTATACATTCTAAACATATCTTCAACAAAAAGCGCGCTCTCATCCCCGCCGGTTCCTGCGCGAAGCTCCAAATAGATATTTTTATCATCATTTGGGTCTTTTGGAATCATTAAAATTTTTATCTCTTCTTCGAGCTCTTTTAAGCGGGGCTCCAGTGCGGCAAGTTCTTCTTTTGCCAGCTCTCCAAACTCCTCATCGCCAAGCATCTGCTTGTTCTCTTCAATCGCTTCGCTAATTTCAATATACTCTTTTGCTTTTTGATAAATAGGCTCAATCTGCGCCTGTTCTTTATTTAACTGGGTTAACTTTTTTATATCGCTTACAATTTCTGGCGAAATTAGAAGTTCGGTAATTTCATTATATCTGTCTATAAAAGGTTGAAGTTTATCTTTAAGCATAAGCTTATCCTAAAAAAGATTGCACCAATATGGATTTAATTTTAAGTTTTAAACTGCAAGCTTTAGCTTAATATTTTGGTTATTTTTAAAGCTAAAGCTGCTTTTTATTGCAGGAACTAATTACCCGTCCTCTTCTTCATTAAGGGAATTAACAAGTTTGTGCAGGCGGCTCACTTTTCTTGATGCGGTCTGTTTCTTTAAGAAACCTTTGCTTACGAAGTGGTGAATCTGCTTATTTGCTACTTTAAACGCTTCTAACGCCGCCTCTTTGTTGCCTGCTTCAACAGCTTCTCTTACCGCTCTTACAATGTTTTTAAGGCGTGTTCTGTAGTATCTGTTTCTAGCAGTTCTTTTGATTGTCTGTTTTGCTCTTTTCATCGCAGACTTATGATTTGCCATCTCTTTTTTCCTTAATTTAATTGTTAAATCTAGGGCAAAAGCCCATTTAATTGGCGAATGGTATCAAAAAAGTTATTAAATTTATATTAATTAACTCATATTACTAAAAATTTTGGTAGAATCTTAAATCTAAAACATTTTTTAAAAAGGTTAAAAATGGGATTATTTGGAACAGACGGCGTTAGAGGCAAAGCTGGCGAAAAAGTGAATGCACTTTCTGCTATTCGTCTGGCTATGGCTACAGGAATATATTATAAAGAGCATGGAAAAACAAATAAAATTTTGGTTGGAAAAGATACAAGAAGAAGCGGATATATGATAGAAGCAGCAATTGTAGCAGGGCTTACGGCGGTTGGGTATGATGTTATTCAAATAGGCCCTTTTCCTACTCCTGCAGTTGCATTTATCGGCACAAACATGCGCTGTGACGGCGCTATTATGATAAGTGCAAGCCACAATCCGTATGATGATAACGGAATTAAATTTTTTGACAGCGAAGGCAATAAACTATCTGCCGAAATAGAAAAGAAAATTGAAGAGATTTACAATAATGAGCCTCTTATAAAAATGCATCAAAAAACAGGCAAAGAGATAGGCAGAAGCAAAAGAATAGATGATGTTGTGGGGCGTTATATTGTGCATATTAAAAATGCTTTTCCGCAAAACTTGACTCTTCAGGGCATTAGGGTTGTAATAGATACGGCAAATGGAGCCGGTTACCATGTTGGCGGCACAATTTTAGAAGAGCTGGGCGCAGATGTTATTGTGATAAACAATAAGCCAAACGGCTTTAACATTAATGAGCTTTGCGGAGCTATGCATCCAGAAGAGCTTGCGCTTGCTGTCAAAGAGTACAGAGCCGATATTGGAATAGCGCTTGATGGGGATGCTGACAGAATAGTACTGATGGATGAAAAAGGGGAAATTGTTGCCGGTGAACATATTATGGGGACACTGGCGGTGCATTTAAAGCAAAACGGCATGCTCTCAAGCGATAATTTTGTAACCACAATTACAAGCAATACCGCTTTGGATGATTATCTCTCCAGATTTGGCATAAAGACCCACCGCAGCGCTGTGGGCGATAAAAATGTGGCTGAATTGATGCAAAAAGTGGGTACAAATTTTGGCGGTGAAGAGAGCGGCCATATTATCTTTAGCGATTATTCAAAAACCGGCGATGGCATTTTAAGCGGGCTGCAAGCGCTTGCCTGCCTTGTTCAAAGCGGCAAAAAAGCGAGTGAGATTTTTAGGCCGTTTAAACTTTATCCGCAAGTTAAGCGCAATTTAGAAGTGCTTAATAAAATCCCCTTAGAAAATATTGAAGGGCTGGAAGAGCTTAAAAAAGATATCGAAAAAGAGAATATAAGGCATCTGTTTAGATATTCAGGCACCGAAAATAAAATAAGGCTTCTTTTAGAAGGTGAAGATAAGATAAAACTTAATGAACTTATGGGTAAAGTTGAAGAGTTTTTCAAAAAGGCGCTCGTGTGAGAAAGGCAGCAATATTTCTTTTTGCGCTGGCTGGAGTTTTTTTTATAGATGAAGGCATAAAGGCTCTTTTTTACCAGCAGCACTACAATTGGCAAAGCAGCTGTATATCGCTGGAGCTGCATTTAAACCGAGGTGTGGCATTTAGTATGTTTGCCTTTTTGGGCGACTATTTAAAATGGTTCCAGATTGCGCTGGTGGGGCTGCTTCTGTTTTTGGCATATAAAGAGAAGTGGTATTGCAAATATCCGCTCTCTTTGGGGCTGATAGCCGGAGGCGCGCTTGGCAATCTTTATGACAGATTCTCTATCGGGGCGGTGGTGGATTATGTTTACTGGCACTGCGGCTTTAATTTTGCAGTTTTTAATTTTGCCGATGTAATGATAGATTTGGGAATAGCCTTAATTATTTTGCAAGAGCTTTTAAAAAAGGATAAACAGTGCTAAAGATAGTTTTAAAAAGCTTAAAAGATATTTTAAGCCCTGCGGTGCTTGGGTTTATTTTTAAAATTACCCTTGGCGCGTTTGCTGTAATGGCACTCTTTTTTTGGATATTTTGGGACGGGTTTAGCCATCTGGTGGCTTCTTTGATCTCTGCTGTGCCTTATATCGGGCATTTTGCTTTTGTTCAAAGCGCTGCCTCTTTTCTTGGGGCGCTTGTTGTGGCTTACGGGTTGATTATTGCGGTAATATCGGTTTTAACCTCTCTGTACAGCCCGAAGCTTTTGCTTAAACTGGCTAAAAAAAGTTACAATATAGAGGGGAAAGACCAGTCTAAAGTTACAAAATCGCTCTATTACAACTTAAAAGCGGGCGCAATATTTATAGTTTTGTTAATAGTGCTTTTGCCGCTTATATTTGTTCCGGTTTTAGGGCAGATAGTTATGGTTGTTTTGTGGGCGGTTCTTTTGAAAGAACCAACATATTATGATGTGGCTTCTCTTTTTAATAAAGAGGATAATGCAGATAAAAGCAGTAAAACTTTATGGATAATTGCAATAATCGCTTCTCTTTTTAACTTTATTCCGGTTGTAAACCTTTTTGCTCCGATTTTTGCCCAGATTATGTTTATGCATTGGCTGCTGGGGCGGAGATAAGATTACTATTTAGAAATATATGGCGATATAGGCACAAATTTTGGTCCTACTACACAGGGCCAGATTTTAACAGAAGGGTTGCCGTATTCATCTATGGTGCTATCTGCCCAGCAGTATTCGTGCCCTTTTTTGTTATCATTATGGATTGTCGGAACATACCATAAAACAGTATCACTGTTTTCAATAAGCTCTTTATCTTTTATAAACCTTTCGGGACCGTCTTCGTTTAATTTGCAGCAGCTTCCAAGGGTGAGCAGATCTTCATCCCCTTCATCTTTTTTGAATTTGCTTATAAAAATATGTTCATGGTCTCCGCGGCTTTTATCGCCAAACTGCCCGCGGTTTGGCTCTATATAGTAACCGCTCTCTAAATTGTCGATTTCATTAAATCTGTAAAGATATTTGCCTTTAAACATCTGCTCTTTAGAGCTTGCTTTGTAACTTCCTTCAAAATCAAACTT
>JALVXO010000171.1 GCA_027022775.1 Campylobacteraceae bacterium | reverse complement strand
TGGTGGGTCATCTGGTGCTGGTTTTAATATTTCAGATTATCAAAAATCTGAATTAACACAAGAGTTAAAGGATTCATTAGCATATATGGGGAACGAAGAGCGTCTTGCCTATGATGTCTATATGAATTTATATAACTACCATAAACAAAATGGTATAGAGATAAGACAGCTTTACAATATATCTACAAAGTCAGAGACAAAACATATTCAAGCTGTTCAAGATTTAGTAAAAAGATATAATATAAAGTTAAATGATTTAACAATAGTTGATAAAGACAAAATAGAAAGCAATAATATGTCGCCGGATAATATGCCAAGCGGGGTGTATGATGTACCTAAAATTCAAGAGCTTTATGATTACTTATATGACAAAGGTATAAATTCTCAAAAAGATGCCCTAGAGGTTGGCTGTATGGTAGAAGTTACTGATGTTAATGATTTAAATGAGTATATTAAAGAGGCCGAAGAGTCAAATGCGCAAGATGTAAAAGCAGCATTTGAATTTTTAAGAAAAGGAAGCTACAACCACTATTGGGCATTTGATAATGGCTTAAAAAACATTGGGATTAGCGATGGGTGCTGCTCTTTAGGAGATGAGTATTGCCATCCTGAGTATCCACAAAATTAAAAAAAGGGAGAAATTAAGCTCCCACTTAATCTTCGCTTTACTTTAAGTTATTTTAGCCTCCCACTAAATAATAATAATTATTATTTATACAATAAAAATATCAAATAGTTAAATTTTTTATAAATAATTAATATTTTATAAGATATTATTCCATTATTAAAAATAATTTTTAGAAAGGATATATTATGAGAAAAACTTTATCGTTAGTAATTTTAAGTTCTACAATTTCTCTTTATGCAAGCAATAACCTTGTGCAAGAGGCGTTAAAGGCTGGGTTAAAGCCAATTCCAAAAGATAAACAAGAGCTTAAAAAGTTAATTGACAATCCAAAAAACCCAATTACAAAAGAGAAGGTTGAGCTTGGTAAAAAGCTCTATTTTGAACCAAGACTTTCAAAAAGTGCTTTAATAAGCTGTAACACTTGCCACAATTTAGCAACTGGTGGAGATGATAATATTCCAGTAGCAACTGGCCATAAATGGAGACAAAATCCTCATCACTTAAATTCACCAACAGTATTTAATGCTGTATTTGCAAAAAGACAATTTTGGGATGGAAGAAGTCCAGATTTAGAAGACCAAGCAACAGGTCCAATTCAGGCAGCTCCAGAGATGGATATGCATAAAGATATGGCAGTTAAGGTAGTAACTTCTATTCCAGAATATAAAAAATCTTTTGAAAAAGTATTCCCAAATGAAAAGATTACTATAAAAACTATTGGTAAAGCAATAGGTGCTTTTGAGAGAACTTTAGTTACACCTTCTAGATTTGATGATTATCTAAATGGAGATGAAAATGCTTTAACTAAAGAGGAGAAAGAGGGCTTAAAAACATTTATAAAAGTTGGATGTACATCTTGCCACAGCGGTGTTGCACTTGGTGGTACAATGCAGCCATTCCCAGTTGCAAAACCTTATAAATATGCTAATGTAGGTGATTTTAAAGGTGATAAAAACGGTATGGTAAAAACTCCGACACTAAGAAATGTTACACAAACTGCACCATATTTTCATAATGGAGCTGTATGGAGCTTAAAAGAGGCTGTTAAAATAATGGGTGAAACTCAGTTAGGCAAAACTTTAAGCGAAAAAGAGATAAATAGTATTGTTACATTCTTAAAAACATTAGATGGCAAAAAACCAGAAATTACCTATCCAACTCTTCCAAACTCTACAAAAGATACTCCAAAACCATCTTTAGACTAATAAACAAGAGCTGCTTTTAGCTCTTGCCTCTTGCTTAAATAACATAAGCTTTAGTTATTTTTAGTATAATTTAAAAGGGCAGTTTGCACACTCTTAACTAACTTCAGTAAGCAAAAAGGAATAAAATGGCAGAAACAGCAAAAAAATTGATGAACCATAATGAAAAGAAAAAGATTTCACTCTATTCGGTTGGAATAAACTTAATACTATCTTTAATTAAAATTATTGGCGGTGTAAT
>JALVXO010000170.1 GCA_027022775.1 Campylobacteraceae bacterium | reverse complement strand
GTGCCATCTTTTTTGTGGCCGATAGAGACAATAAGTGCAGGCGGGTTTGAAGAGAGCGGAATAAAGTAGCTAAAAGGGGCTAAATTTACAGCATTTTTGCTTGAAATTGTGCTAATCCAAGCAATAGGACGCGGAATAACAAGGTTAGACATAAGTTTATATCTTTCAATTTGTTCTAAATTTTTAAAATCTATCTGCATAAAATTTCCTTTTTTATGGTATTATAACAATATTAATATTTTTTTTAATAATTTTATGTTAATATTCGCCACCAAAACGGCAGTTTGTGTGTCGTTTTTTAAAAATATCGCCAAGGTAGGAAAATGACAGTAATCAGATTAACCAGAATGGGCAGAAAGAAAAAGCCATTTTACAGAATTGTTGTAACAGACAGCAGAAAAAGAAGAGACGGCGGCTGGATTGAGTCTATAGGTTATTACAATCCTGTAAGCCCAAATAAAGATATGAAAATCGATGAAGAGAGACTTAACTACTGGTTAAGTGTTGGTGCTCAAATGAGCGACAGAGTTAAAAAAATCACAGGTAAATAATTTATGGTTAAAGATTTCATCGTAGAGTATGTTAAACTCATTGCTAAATATCCAAACCAGATAAGCATAGAGTCTAACCCTATCGATGAAGAGACCACTGAACTTATTTTATATGTAAACCCCGAAGATATCGGTAAAATTATCGGTAAAGACGGGAAAATGATAAGCTCCATTAAAACCATAATTTCTGGCTGCAAACCTAAAGGCGGCCCAAATTACAAGGTTAGCGTAAAGCCTAATGAGCAAGTTTAAAGACTCCTTTTTAGTAGCGCAGTTTGGCAAAACTCACGGTTTAAAAGGTGAGTTAAAACTGCACCTTCATACCGATTTTCCGGAACAGTTTACCAAAGGCAGAACCCTGCGCACAGACAGGGGTGATTTTGTTATAGAGCACTACAACCCCAAAAGAAAGCTTATTAAAATAGAGGGGTTCAATACTCCTGAAGATGCAAAAAAACTTACAAATGCCAAAATTTACTCTTCTAAAGAGGAGACAAAAGAGTATTGCAAGCTAGAAAAGGGGCAATATTTCTGGTTTGATTTAATAGGGTGCGAAATTTTAGAAGCTGGTGAAATTTTGGGTGCAGTTAAAGATATCCAAAGATTGCCGCAGGGTGATTACTTTTTAATCGATACATCAAAAGAGTTAATTAAAGAAGGATTTGCAAAAACTTTTCTGCTTCCATATTTAGAGCATTTTATAATTTCTGTTGATATCAATTCCAAAAAAATCGAAGCAAAAGGTGCAAAAGATATTTTAGAAGCAAGCTGAGTATTAGGGATGAGAGACTAGAAAAATTATTTTCCGTAATCTGTAATCCGTATTCCGTAATCCGAACGTAGATGCGGCCGTGGCTCAATTAGTGACAGTTGACAGTGACAGTGACAGTTTTGGTTGCGTCATTCCCGCGAAAGCGGGAATTTAGGGCTCTTTTAGAGAAGAGAGGTTAGAAAATTATTTTTCCGTAATCTGTAATCCGTATTCCGTAATCCGAACGTAGGTCGGGGTGCCCTCACCCCGACGTTTTAGCGTTGTGTTGCCTGAAAGATGGGATGCAACACATATCGGTTTAAAAAACAGTGGATTCCTGCTTTCGCAGGAATGACAAAATGCACTACATTACCGGCTTTTAGCTTTATATACTTTATGCTTTAACCAATTGGAGAGTTTTATGCGTTTTAATTTTGTTACTCTTTTTCCAAATATTATAGAGTGTTACTTCAGCGACTCAATTCTGGGCAGGGCGGTTGAGCAGAAATTGATAGATATCCGCTTTTACAATCCGCGCGATTTCTCTAAAGATAAGCATTTAAAAGTGGATGGTGCAAAAATCGGCGGGGGTGCCGGGATGCTGATGGCAATACAGCCGGTTGCCGATACGCTCAAAGAGATTAAAGCCAGCGACAAAAAGAGTAAAATAATCTTTTTAACCCCTGTTGGCAAACCTTTTAGGCAGATAGACGCTAAACGGCTTGCAAAAGAGGAGTCTGTCACATTTGTTTGCGGCAGGTATGAAGGATTTGACGAACGCTTAATTGAAC
>JALVXO010000169.1 GCA_027022775.1 Campylobacteraceae bacterium | reverse complement strand
CAAAGCAGATAAAAAGCAAAAAATTAACCCGTTTTCTGCTAGATTTGCAAAAAAGTTTAAAAACCGGTGAAAAAATAGCAGTTTTAGCCCTAAACCCCCACGCAGGCGACGGCGGAGTGCTAGGAGACGAAGAGAACAAAATTGTAAAAGCTATAAAAAAAGCCAATAAAGCTTTGGGCAAAGAGCAGTTTATCGGCCCGATAGTTCCTGATATCGCCTTTACTCCGCACTTTAGAAAAGGGTTCAGATATTTTGCGGCAATCTATCACGACCAAGGGCTTGCCCCACTAAAAGCGCTCTATTTTGACGAATCGATAAATGTTTCGCTAAACCTGCCGATATTAAGGACATCTGTTGATCACGGCACCGCATTTGATATAGCGTATAAAGGAAAGAGTGTTAATACAAAAAGTTATATGAATGCAATAAAGTATATCAATTCATTTCTATTTTGAAGTAAAACTTGCTTAAGTTAAATTAACAGTTTTTCAGAGCATTCGATACTCTTTACCTTTAGATTTATTAATTTTGAGTTTAATTTAAGATATCTCTTTTTAATCTCTCAAAGGCTGTTTTTAAGTCATCGGTGTCGGGTTTGGAGGTTAAATCTTTGTAGTAGCTGTATTGGAGTTTAAAGCCTTTTTTTACTTCCAGTTTAATATAAGCGGAAGGGAAGTTGCTGTTTACTTTTTGAGGGACATTGTAGGGGCTGTGGCAGACTATGTCTGATTTGTAACTCAATTCAACTCTGTATGGGCAGTTTTTGCTGAATTTGTAAAGTTTTTGCAACGCTTTGTCTAATTTGCCGTTAGATGCGGGGATATAAGAGAGACAGCTTATTTTGTGCTCTTTTAAATTTTTATTGTAAAAGTTAACATAAGAGCCGTCATCGCATGCTGTAACAAGCAGGCTACAGGCGATCAGGGCGAATCTCTTTAAATGCATTCGCTTCTGCCTCCTTAAGAAGTTTTAAAGCCCCCTGCTCTATCATTAAATTGGCTAATTTTTCTCCCAGAGTTTCATAATCTTCCAGCGGGGCGCTTAAACTTTGGCTTAAAATTTTAGAGCCGTCAACATATCCTATAAGTGCTTTTATTTCTATTTTATCGCCGTTAATTACCGCATTTACTGCAACAGGTGCGGAACATCCAGCACCTATTTTTGCAATAAAATCGCGCTCTGCTTTTGTGCAGATATAGGTATTTTTGTCATTTAAAGCGTCTGCAACCTCTTGAATAAACTCATCCCCCTCGATTATCTCTATACCCAAAGCGGCTTGCCCCATTGGTGGTATCATAAATTCAAGTTTTTGGGTGTAAGGGATATCTTTTATTAAATCTAATCTTTTAAGCCCTATATATGCAAGTATGATTGCATCATACTGCCCCTCTTTCAATTTTCGCAAACGGGTGTTTACATTTCCGCGCAAATCTTTAACCTTTAAATCGGGGCGTTTTGCCAAAATTTGCATTCTTCTTCTTAAAGAGGTGGTCCCAACAACCGCACCCTCTGGCAGAGTTTCGAAACTTTCATACCTATAAGATAAAAACAGGTCGCTTTGGTCTTCTCTTTTTGTTATAGCAGCAAGTTTAAGCCCTTTTGGAATGTATGTCGGCACATCTTTTAAAGAGTGCACCGCCATATTTGCACGCCCTTCGAGCATGGCATCTTCGAGCTCTTTTGTAAAGTGTCCTTTGCCGCCAATGAGTGCCAGCGGCTTATCTAAAACCACATCACCGCGGCTGGTCATTTTATTTATCTCCACCTCTGCATCTTTAAAAAGCTCTAAAATTCTATCTTTTATATGATAAGCCTGCCAAAGGGCAAGCTGGCTCTCTCTTGTTGCTATAACAATTTTTTTCACTTGCTTTCTCCAATTTTTAGCTTGAATCAAAGTTTTTATGCTTTCCGCTTTCTCAACGGAATTGCCGGATGCATTCTTTTGACGGTTACAAAACCCGTGGATTCCTGCTTGAGACTGCGCAAAAAGTTAAAAAACAATGGAAATGAGGCTTTAGCCTCATCTTGTTATTACCATTTATTGGTAATATTTTTGTGAGACTGAAGTCTCACTTCCAAGATTTTTTAGACTTTTTGCGCAATCTCGCTTCCGCGGGAATGACGATGAGCCAAACATTCCCATCATTCCTGGCTTGACCAGGAATGACGAGTTACGCTCCTTTTTGAGCTTTCAGCTTTCAGCTTTTTCTTTACCTATTTTTTAATAAACTTTTTGTAACTTGTAACTTCAGGGTCATATTTGCCGTCTAAATAGACAGTCGGGGTTCCGCGAAGCATTACTCTGTTTGCTTTATTAATATCGCTCTTTATTGCATCTTTAATCTCTTGCTTATTAATATCCTCTTTTTTGATATTCAATTTAAACTGTTTATTTACTGCCTCTATAATTTTATCCTCGTTTGTTTCATTTAAAGCGATGTTTGCATTATACATTTTCATTGCTTCGTCAAATTTACCCTGTTTTTGCAGCACTTCCATAATTCTTGTTAGAGCATCAGAAACCGGATGGATTCTTTTTAACGGCATGTGGTAATAGTATAGCGCAAATGTATCAGGGTGTGCTTTTACATCTTTATAGATGCCTGGAACATACCTTTGGCAAAACGGGCATTTTGGGTCGGAAAATACTACAAGTTTGTGTTTAGCGCTCTTTTTGCCAGCAATCAGATGTGCATCGTCATAGTAACTAATATCAATATTTGGACGCATATCACGGCCTATATTTTTATGTTTGCTGTAATCGTAAAGGTCCATAGCTACAAGATTCTCTTTTTCATTTACAAAAAGAGTTTCTGGGTATTTGTCTTCTTTTCCCTTTACAACCAAATCCATCAAAATCATATATGCTTTCCAGTCTTTATGGCCTTTTATATCCCTTTTTTCGATTAACTCAACACCTTTTACTTTAATTTTAGGGTTTCTTATTAAATCTTTTTTAACATAACTCTCTAAATCAAATTTAGCGCTTGCTAGCAGAGTGGTCGCTAGAACTGCTGTCGATAATTTCAACATCAATGACATCACTGTCTCCTTTATTTTTATTATTAAAATGATTAATATCATCCGGTATTTTAGCAAATATTCTTAAATAAATTGTGTATAAAAGCAAAATTACTCCCAAAATATCACTAAAAACTCCAGGTATTATTAAAAGTATCGCTCCTAGAATATAAGCAATTGCCGCATTTTGGGCGCTAATAATATCAAACTTTTTAAAAGCCAGATTGTTAAAGGTATCCATAATCGCATAAGGGGAGAGGCGCAGCAGTATTGCGCCCAAAACCGAAGTGGCAACAACCCAGATAACGCTCCAGCCAAACCCTATGGTAATTCCAACCTTTATAGAGGCTAAAAGTTCAACTATAAAATATCCTACAATTAAAAAAAGCATCAGGCTAACAATCCTTTAATTTTTTCAACAGCTTCGTCTGCTTTGACCTCTTGTTTTTGCAAAGTTTTTCTATCGACAATCTCTACTATGCCGTCTTGAATCTTTTTGCCAACAATTATGGCATACGGAATGCCAAGCAGTTCGTAATCGTTCATTTTAAACCCGAAGCGCTCTTTTCTGTCATCTAAAAGCACATCAAAATTTTTGCTTAACTCTTCGTAAAGCTTTTTGCCGGTTTGGAGCTCTTGCTCTTTTTTGATATTGGAAACAATTATCTCCAAATCAAACGGAGCGCTCTCTTTTGTCCAGATAGGGCCTTTTTCGTCATGGTGCTGTTCGATTATAGCTGCAAGCAGCCTAGAAACCCCAATGCCGTAAGTTCCCATTACATAAGGTTTCGATTTGCCGTTTTCATCCAGGAATTCAGCTTTCATCGGAGCGCTGTATCTTGTTCCAAGCTGGAATATATGGCCAACTTCTATACCTTTTGTGTATTTGAGTTTTCCGCCGCATTTAGCGCAAGCATCCCCCTCTTTTACTTCTGCCAAATCTTTATATGTTAAGTTTAACTCTTTTAAATTCAGTCCGACAAAATGGTAATCCTTCTCATTAGCCCCGGCAATTACAGACTCTTCGCCCTCAAGAAGCTTATCAGCAATAAAAGTTATTTCTTTTGGCAAATCTTTTGGACCCATAAATCCAGGCACCAGCCCGGCATTTTCTAACTCTTCATCGCTTACATCAGCCAGTTCGTTTGCATCTACGGCATTGCACGCTTTAACCTCTTGCAATTCGTCGCTTCCTCTAATTCCAAAAAGCACGATTTTCTCTTCACCGCCATCATACAGAGCCTTTTTAGCCACAACTTTAAGCAGGTAATACGGGTCTATAAGGAAAAATTCACTCAACTCTTCAATTGTTTTAACATCAGGGGTTAAAAATTTTCCAAAAACCATTTCCGGTTTTTCATACTCTTCATTGGCTTCATGCGGAGCTTTTGGATTTGCCCTTACTGCAGCTTCGATATTTGCGCCATATTCGCACTCTTCGCAAACCACAATTGTATCTTCTCCACTCTCGGCAAGCACCATAAACTCTTTGCTTCCGCTTCCGCCAATTGCCCCGCTGTCTGCCTCTACAATCCTAAAATCCAGCCCCAGACGGTTAAAAATTTTGCTATAGGTTTTTTCCATCTTTTCAAAGCCGTCTTTAATCATCGACTCTTCATCTTTATGGAAACTGTAGCCATCTTTCATTAAAAATTCGCGCCCTCTCATAAGCCCAAAACGCGGTCTTATTTCATCGCGGAATTTGGTTTTAATCTGATAAAGGTTAACCGGCAGCTGCTTATAGCTTTTTAAATAAGCGCGCGCAAGGTTTACCATCATCTCTTCGTGAGTAGGCCCCAAAACATACTCGGCATCTTTTCTGTCTTTAAACCTCAAAAGCTCTTTGCCGTATTTCTCATATCTGCCGCTCTCTTTCCACAGTTCGCTAGGGGTCACAAAAGCCAAATCGACCTCTTGGCAGCCGGCATTGTCAAGCTCCTCTTTAATAACAGTACGCACTTTGTCTAAAACTCTCTTGCCAAGCGGCAAAAAGTTATAAAGCCCGGCGCCGACACTCTGTACAAAGCCCCCTCTAATCAGGTAAATGTGGCTTGGAAGCACCGCATCGCTTGGCGCCTCTTTTAAAGTGTATATAAAAGCTTCGGAAAATCTCATCTTTTACTGTCCTTTTTGTAAATTTGCGGGTCTATATTGTCGGTATCGATTTGGAAAATCTCTTTAATCGCATCGATATATGCGCCTCCTTCGCTCTCTTTAGAGAGGCGGCGCATTGTTTTTGTGGGCAGATGCAGGAATTTATCGAACATCTGAACCCCCATATATTTTATATTCTCTTCATACTCTTTTGGCAGGTAACCTTTTTTTATTACCCTCTCAACTTCACTCTGCACAAGTTTTAAAATATCGAGCCTCATCTGTTTGATTACAGGCTCAACAGAGAGCGCCTGCAGCCATCTTAAAAAATCATCTTTATAGCGCTTAACAATATCTGCTGCAATAATCGCCTGCTCTTTTCGCAACGCATGGTTGTTTTTAGAAATCTCTTTTAAGTCATCGATAAAATAGATTTTTATTGAATTGTCTGCAATGGTATTGTCGATATCCCTGGGGATTGCCATATCAAACCAGAGCCGTTTCATATTTTTAGGTTCTACCATTTCTTTAGTAATTATCGGTTCTTTGGAAGCGGTTGCGCTAAAAAGAAGTCTATATTTATTAATATAAACAGGCAGCTTCTCAAATGTTCCCACCTTAACATTCTCTCCAAGCTCCTCTTGCAGGGCTACTGCATTTTCTCTGTTTCTAGAAACCAGCACAACCTCTGCACCTGCCCTTAAAAGATGCTTGGCTGCCAGTTTGCCCATTTCTCCAGTTCCAATAACCAGTGCAATCATACCGCTTAAACTCTCTAAATCCTCTTCTGCCTGGGTTACTGCAACAGAAGCTATAGAGATAGGATGCTCCGAAATTTTAGTAGAGGTTCTAACATCTGCAGCGCACTTAACGGCAAAACTTAAAAGCCTGTTTAACTCTTTGCCGGCAGTGCCGTTATTGTAAGATATCTTAAAGGCATCTTTAACCTGCCCCGTAATCTGGGCTTCTCCTACTACCATAGAGTCTAAAGAGGAGACAACATTAAAAAAGTGCTCTATCGCCTCTTCCTCTTCAAAGCGCAGCGCACTCTTTTCCAATTCGTAAAAATTGACCCCTTTGGTTTTGCTCAAAAGTCCCAAAATAGCATGGTATGTTGCAAAGTTATCGCGGCTTACAACCACAATTTCAACGCGGTTGCAAGTGTTAATTACAAACGCTTCGAGAATAAAATCGAAATCGGTTAAAAGATTTAAAAACTCTTTAATCTCTTGCTCATTTTTAAAAGCAACCGATTCTCTTTGCTCCAGCGAACAGTGTTTGTAATTAAAACTGACAATTTGATAATACACTTAAAAGCTCCTGTCGACCATTTTAATAGCAATCTGCTCCAACCCTTTCTCTCCGGCTCTCTGCATAAGCTCTACCGCTTTATTTACAAGCGCTAGCGCCTCATCTTTGCACTTTTGGATAATATTGTGCTTTTTCATCTGCTCTAAAATCCACGCCTGCTCCTGCGGTTTTAACTCTTTTTTATGCATTGCAAGCAGTTTTTGCTTTTCATTTTCGCTCAGCACTTCATAAAGATAGATATACGGCAGGGTTGTTTTGCCCTCTTTATAATCGTTTAGTGCCGGCTTGCCGAGGGTTTTAGAATCAGAAATAACATCCAAAATGTCATCTATCATCTGGAAAGCGATTCCGAGATTTTTGCCGTAAACTCTGTAAATCTCTCTGTTTTTGCCCGCCAAAATCGCAGCAGATTCTGCAGCAGCCTCTATTAATGCGGCAGTTTTTTGGTATATCATAGTTATATAATCATCCCTGCTGCTGTTAAATTTTTCACCCATATATACATCTTTACGCTCCCCAATGCTTAACTGAACAACCGCATTAGAGATAACTTTTGCAACAAATCTGTCTATATCAACAAGTTCGTAAAAAGCTTTCGAATAGAGGATATCGCCAATCATAATTGCGCTTTTATTGCCGTAAATTGCATTTATAGAAGCAACTCCCCGTCTTGTGTAAGCATCATCTATAACATCATCATGCAGCAGGCTTGCAGCGTGAATCATCTCTACAATTGCAGCGCTTTTAATAACGCTTGGCGACGTTCCGGCAATCTCTAGCATCAGTTTTGCCCGCAGCCTTTTGCCGGCAGGAATTTTGGCAATAGCTCTTTGAATATCTTTTTCGTTTAAACTTTTAACAAACTGCTCTATCTGTCTCTCTACCGCTTCCAGCACTGCAAATCCTATTCACACTGTGTTACAATATTGCCTACTGTTTCGATAAAAAGAGAGTTTACTCTGTTTTCATACTCTTTGGGGTCAGTAAACTCAAAAGCCTTCAGCCCGCCCTCATACTGCTCTTCTAATCCGTGCTCTTCTAGCAGTTTTTCTGCATAAGCAAGCCTTGCAAACATTTTTTCAAGCTCATTTGCTACAATATTCTCGTTTGCTGTTTTTATTATAGATAAAAAATTATCTTTTGGCGTAGTTACCATAAAATCATCATCATCAAAAATATTCATGCGCATTCCTTAATAATTGTGTTTTCTGAATTATATCACTTTTAGGTTAATTAGAAGTTTTAAGCGGGAGGTTTTGAGTTAGAATAAAGCAAAAAGCTAAAAGCTGCAAGCATAAAGCCAAAAGCCGGCAAAAAACGCATTTCCATCATTCCATGCGGAATGAATCCACGGATTTTGCGTATTGATTGGGGTATTTAAACCTTTACTAAATATACCAATTAACCAGTCTACCAATCAACTAAAAAAGTTAACCCTGCCCCCTAAAATGCTTAAACTAAACCTCTTTTTCTTCTTTTTTCTTTTTAACCAAATCTATTCTTTCTCCATCTTCATTAAATTTTCTTTGGAAGTTTCTTAATACTATTAAAAAGGTCATATAGGCAAAAAGAATTGCAACAACTATATAAAGATAATCAAAAAATCCCATTTTATGCATACTACTTCCTGCTTTTACCGGTATAGATACTGCAATAATACCAAAAAATAATAAAAACTGTACAATCTGGGGCGCACTGTTTGCTTGCAGGGTACTTTAGTTTTATCCATTATCAATAATCCACTCCCTCTTTGGCAATAGCTGCAGTGAGGGCAAAGTGGACATTAACCCCGTGCTCTTTTAAAACCCTATGGGCCTCTTCCAGCGTAGTGCCGGTTGTGGTTGTGTCATCTATTAAAATCGCATTAATATTTTTGGGGCCTGTATAGATAAAATTTCTGGGATTTTGCAGTCTAAACTCCAGAGGCTGCCCGGCATACTGCACTTTGTTTTTGGCTTTTAAAACCCCATGCAACGCTTTTATGCCAG
This sequence comes from Campylobacteraceae bacterium, assembly GCA_027022775.1. GTDB lineage: Bacteria > Campylobacterota > Campylobacteria > Campylobacterales > Sulfurovaceae > JAADEQ01. The sequence continues at coordinate 899 of JALVXO010000169.1, read as the reverse complement.
CACCCCTGGCGCCATATTCGCTTAAAATGGCAACATTAGAATAACCCCTGTCAACATTCTCGTCCACCCCGATTAAATAAATCTCTTTATTATCTAGATGATCAACATAAGCCCTAATAAAGGGCGCAAAAAACTTTTTTGCCAAAAATTTATAAACCCTGTAGCCGCTTGATATATATTTGCTTTTTATAAACTCAACAGTTAGATAGTAGTCAAAAAAACTCACAACCTCCAGGCTGCCCGTTTCAGTCTCTATCATTTCAGGCGTTAAAAAATCTTGCTGACAGCTTTTGCAGACAGGCTCCAAAGAGAGATTTCCACAACTAAAACAGCGCATTTTTCTCCCGTAAGTTTTATTTAATCTTTTTCTGTTATATTTTGCCAAAATAAACCTAAAAGGCATATTTATGATACCGTTTTCTGATGAAGATTTGTATATCGCAACATCAAATTACTTGCCAAAAATCGAAGAATACATAAAATCCCACCAAGGCACAATGAGGCTTCTTGGAGTTAAAAAAGGCATAATTTACATAGAGCTTGGCGGAACATGCAACGGGTGTTCCATGAGCACAATGACAACAAAAATGGTTGTGCAAAAAAGATTAAGAGAGTTAATTCATCCTGAAATTACAGTCGAAAGCATCTTCCCAGGACAAGAAGACATGCTGCCAGAAGGAATTTACCGAGGTTAAAGGAGGGGTGAGGATTGAGGGGTTAGGAATGGATAATTTACCTAGTTCCATCGTCCTCGATGAGAACTTAACCCTGGTTTAATGTGCATAATATATGCATTCCAATCGGGGAGAGACTGTGAAAAAAGTTAAAATTTCTGTAAAATTACCCATTTCAGTCATTCTGAGCGAAGCGAAGAATCTCGATAGAACGGCAGTAAAGAG